>ONCY01000030.1 GCA_900316435.1 uncultured Eubacteriales bacterium
CAGTCATGACTGCAATTGACTGTAAATTTGGCTGTTTTTCTTCTTGATTTATCTTTTCTCAAAGATACTCAACTTGACTGACCAAGATGCCGAAAGCTCAGTGTTTAAGCCATTTTCAGGCATTTTGAGCCATTTTAGCAAAAGAAAAAGAGCAGTTCGAAAACTGCTCTTTTTGGTGCAGGTAACAGGACTTGAACCTGCATGAAATTGCTTTCACATGGACCTGAACCATGCGCGTCTGCCAATTCCGCCATACCTGCGAGTATAAAAATTTTGTAGGTTTCGGAGAAAGTTTAAGACGGATTTTTCAGTTACACCGAAGGGGTGTCACCTGAACCATGCGCGTCTGCCAATTCCGCCATACCTGCGTATGCTCTCTATTTTTACACGGTGAGAGTCCCGAGGCGGAGCACTTAGCTTAAATCCGCATTTTTAAAACCTCATTGTCAGCGATATGCGGTTTTTGTTTGAGTCTACCGAGAGGATTTTTACCGTTACTATGTCCCCTACCTTTAATACCTCTGACGGGTGCTTTATGTACCTGTCGCAGATCTGCGATATGTGCACAAGTCCGTCCTGATGGACACCGATATCCACAAACGCGCCGAAATCGATAACATTGCGCACGGTTCCCTTTAGCTCCATGCCCTCTTTTAAGTCCTTTATGTCGAGCACGTCGCTTCTGAGCATGGGCGCCGGCATTTCATCGCGCGGGTCGCGGCCGGGCTTTGACAGCTCCTTTACGATGTCGTCAAGCGTGGGCAAGCCGATACCAAGCTTTTCGGCGAGGGTTTTTGTTCCCGCCGCCTTAACGCGGGTGGGCAAATCGGCAAATTTCGCCGCTTTTATTTCCTTATAGGAATAATTAACAAGCGACAAAAGCTCCTTGGCACTCTTATAGCTCTCGGGGTGCACGCCCGTATTGTCCAGAGGATTTCTGCTTTCGGGCACACGCAGAAAGCCTGCACACTGCTCAAAAGCCTTGGGGCCGAGCTTGGGAACTTTTTTTAATTCCGAACGAGAACTAAACGCGCCGTTTTCCTCGCGGTACGCTACAATATTTTTGCAGACCGTGGCGTTAAGTCCCGATACTCTGGCAAGCAGCGCGGGTGAAGCGGTATTAAGGTCGGCTCCAACAGAGTTTACGCAGTCCTCAACAACGCCGTCGAGCGTCTCTCCGAGCCTTTTCTGGGGCATGTCGTGCTGGTACTGCCCTACTCCGATCGCCTTCGGCTCAATTTTGACAAGTTCGGCAAGCGGATCCTGAAGCCGCCTTGCGATTGAAACGGCGCTTCTAAGTGTAAGGTCAAGCTCTGGAAGCTCGGTTGCGGCTAACTTTGAGGCGGAGTAAACCGACGCGCCTGCCTCGCTGACTACCATGTAGTACACCTTGCGGTCAAGCTCTTTAAGCAGGTCTGCGGCGAACATCTCAGTCTCCTTGCTGGCGGTGCCGTTGCCGATAGAGATGATATCGACATTGTGCTTTTTGATAAGCCTGAACAGGGTCTGCTTGCTCTCGGCGATTTTGCGGTCGGAGTGAGTGGGATATATGACCGCGGTGTCGAGCACCTTGCCCGTGTCGTCAACAACGGCTACCTTGCAGCCTGTGCGGTAACCCGGGTCGAGGCCGAGGACGGTTTTGCCCTTTACGGGCGGCTGCATAAGAAGCTGCTTTAGATTTACCGCAAACACCTTCATGGCGTTTTCGGCGGCGGTTTCGGTTATCTCAGAGCGGATTTCGCGCTCAAGCGACGGAAAGATAAGGCGGCGGTAAGCGTCCTCACCCGCGGCGTTTAAAATATCGCTGCAGAGAGGGTTTGTGTTTCTGTCAAGAAGTCTGTTTATTACGCGCAGCGGCTGCTCCTCGTCGAGGGTGAGGCTAACCTTTAAGAAGCCCTCCTTCTCCCCTCTGTTGACGGCGAGCACGCGGTGCCCCGCGATTTTCTTAACGGGCTCGCTGAACTCGTAATACATTGAGTACACGCTGTCCTTTTCGGGGACAGCGGCAACGGAAGTAAGCACGCCCTGAGAACGCACGATGTCGCGCAGACGCTTGCGGATTTCGGCGCTGTCGGAAATCTGCTCGGCGATTATATCCATAGCGCCCTGCAGAGCCTCGTCGGCGGAGTTTACGCCCTTTTCCGCGTTTATATACGCCTCCGACGCTTTAGCGGGAGAAAAGCCCTTTTCCTGCTTGATAACAGCAAGGGCAAGCGGCTCAAGTCCGCGCTCCTTGGCAACTCCCGCGCGCGTTTTGCGCTTGGGGCGGAACGGGCGGTAAATATCCTCAAGCTCGCTTAAGGTCTGAGCCTTTTCAAGCGAGGCGGCTACATCATCCGTGAGCTTCTCCTGAGCCTCAATAAGTCCGCGTATCTCCTCGCGGCGCTTGTCGAGATTGCGCAGGTACTCCAGCTTTTCGCTGAACTCGCGGATAAGCTGGTCGTCCATTGAGCCGTGCATTTCCTTGCGGTAACGCGCGATAAACGGAATTGTGTTGCCGTCGTCGAGCAGCGCTATGATATTAGCGGCGTACTCCTCTTTTATATTGAACTGTTGTGCTAAAACTTTTGAATAATCCATTTTTACCTTCCTATTTCCGTATTATTTAATCAGTCCGAGATTTTGCTTCCATTTTAAAATGCGTTTTACCGAGGCGTCGATCTGCTCCTGAGGTATCTCGCCGTTTTTTACGGCTTCAAGAACCGCAGGGTACTGCGCTTCTACATCGGTGCAGCAGAGGATGTCGTTGCCGCATTTTGCTGCAGTAACCGCCGCTGCCTCGGTGCCCGTATACTTTGTGATCGCCTGCATTGCCAAGTCGTCGGTCATTATCACGCCGTCAAAATTGAGCTCGTTTCGGATTATGTCGTGAACCTTTTTTGAGAGCGACGCGGGGTAATCGGAATCTACGTCAGCCATGATATTGTGCGCGACCATAATGCTGTCGGCGCCCGCTTCTATTCCCGCCTCAAAGGGGATGAAATCGCTGTTTCTGAAATCGTCAAGCGGCTTGCTGTCGTACGACATGTCCTCGTGGGTATCGGTGTTGTCGCCGTAGCCCGGGAAGTGCTTAAGTACAGTGCCGAGCTTTTTCTGTTTGCAGATCGCCACAACCGTTTTTACAAAAGTGCTGACTTCCGAGGTAAGAAGCTCTGCCTTTTCGGTTTCGGTGGCGTCAATTGCTTCCCAGCCGCCGTTTTGGTAGACGTTTTTAGGTGAGTCAAAGCACGATGAGCACAGCTGCTCGTGATAGCTGACTCTGAGCACGGTACCGCCTTCTTCGTCAACTCCGATAAGCAGAGGAACCTTTGACTTCATCTGATAGTCATGTATCATTGCGCGCACATCGTCGGCTGATTTGTCATCAAAATCGTTTCCCGAAAACACATAGCCGCCTATGCGGTATTTTGTTATCCAGTCCTTGCCCTCTCCGACGGGCACCGAGGAATAGAACATTTGCCCTACCTTTTCTTCAAGGGTCATCTCGGAAAGCAGCTTGTCTACGACGTCGGTTTCAGGGGGCTTGGTGGAGTCGGTTGTCTCAACCACCGACGTGCCCGACGATGAAGCGCCTGACGGAGCGCTGTTTTGAGAAGATGAACTGCAGCCCGAGCAGGAAGCTAAGGAAGCGAGCATTATTGCGGCAACAGCTATAGCCGAAAAGCGTTTTGTTATTTTCATGGGAATACCTCAAATTAAAAATGTTACGCTTTATTTTACTATTTTTACCATGCATTTGTCAACAAAAAGCAGCGTGACGCTGCACCCAACCCCGCCTTTGGGAATCCCTGTTTTAACGGAAATTAGTATGAAACGGCGGGGCCAAAACGAAGCAGTATCCTACGCAGTAAAAAAAGGAGCCCGAAAGCCGAACTCCGTTAAGGCAATACCGCACAATTCAGGTGTGCAGATTGCGTAGTCAGATTTTTCGTCATGTTGGACAAATAATCAGTGCGCATACTGACGTATGGTGCTGATTTTTGGGCAAGCTGACGGAACAATATGCAAGCAAGGCGTGCACCGCGAATTGTGCGGTGTTGCCTTAAGTATTACAATATCAATCTAATATGCGCGACAGAACAGATTCGCGGGTGGTGTTCAAAACGATTGAAAACTCCTCGCAGATCATTTTTTCCGCCTCTTTAAGGAAACGCTCGTCTGAAATATGCAGCCGTTTTCCCTTTTTTAGCTGCTCGCGCTCATGAAGGCTTATCAGGCGTATAAGCCGTATCAATTCAACGCTGTCGCCCGATGAGATCACTGCTTTAAAGGTTTCGCTGCGTTCAAGCTTATTGTCGTTCCATAAGCCGCATTCAGGCAGGCTGTCAAGTATTCCTTTAGCCTCCTCAGCGGTCAGCACACAGCGGATCTTACCGACAAGCTGCTGATTTGAAACAGGTACAAAAAGCGTTGAGGTGTTTGCACTTACAGGCTTAAGCACATAATATTCGATTTTGCTGCTTCCGATACGCTTTTCTGTTACGCCGTCAACTTTACATACGCCGTTGGAACCATAGAGCACGGTCTGACCGGTAGAAAACATAATCTCACCCCGTTATTTTTCACAAAAAACCGCATAGCAACGCGGTTTCTCAGTAATTTATATTATACCACTTTCCAACAAAAAATGTCATAGGCATTTTGACTAAATATCAAACAATTTTAGCCGTATAAATAGCTCACCCAGTTTTGTACCCATAAGAGAAACAGCCGAGGGGATGCCTCGACTGCTTCAGGGGGTAAATTGGGTTATAGAAGGAATAATCAAAAATAAAAATGAATAGAAAAATATCAAAACTCCTAAAAATTACCAAATAGATTCAACTTCAAACCCACTTTCACTATAATTATTCTACACTCTTTAGGGTTATTGTTCCATTGCATTTGCAACGGTATTAAAATGAAAAGATAAAAATTCTGTAAATGTTTTTAGTGATTTTAACCAATTCACAGCAATATTTTTTATATATAACAATAAACAGAATCTCGCTTTGGCATTCTACAATAAAAAAGTGCCGGTGGTCACTCTCGCCCGCCTTCGGAAACGTCCATCTTCCCAAGTGTTCATCAACGGCGGGATAGAGAAGTTTCCCATAAAGTAAAAAAGGCTGAATCGAAAAACCAATCAATTCAACCTTTTAAAAATCTTATTCAGTGGGAACCGGCTCTTTGCCCTTGCTTACGATTACGATAACCTTGGTGCCGTACTCAACGGTCTCACCTACGCTCTTGTCCTTGTAACCGACTACAATGCCCTCGGCGTATTTGTCGTCATAGGCGTACTCTGCCTCGCCTATGAGGCCCTGAGCCGCTATATTCTGAGAGGCTTTTTCAAGCGCAAGCCCCTCGATTTCGGGCAGCTCGCGCATACGGGCGCCCTTGCTAATCGTAAGGCTTATGGTAATGCCGGCAGCCTTATCGTTTTCGGTAACATGAGCTCCGGCAGGAGGATTCTGCGTCATTACAGTACCCTCTTTATATTCGTCGCTGAACTCATCGGTGTAGTTCCGTAAAATAGTTACGGACGAATCGCTGCCGACCTCTTTAACGACCTCGTCATAGGTTTTTCCGAGATAATTAGGAACCGTAGCGCCTGTCCATTCGGTGTTTTCGGTCGAAGCCTGGGTAACGTCCTGCTTGCTGCCAAACAAATCAGAGAACATGTTGGGGTTCATCTGAACAAACAAAAACCCCAAAAGACCCAGTACAACGGCGGTGATAGCGGCGGCGATGATAGTTATCGAAACCGGCGACATACCGCGTCTTGTCTGTTTTTTCTCGGTGGCGTGAGAAAGGTTCATGCTTGCCGTGCGCGAAATCTCGTCCTGGATAGCCTTTGCGGTATGAGCGACCGAAAGTTGAGAGCGAAGCTCGTCAAAATCGGTAATGCGGTTCTCACGCTCGACCTGAAGGCCGTTTGCCAAAGCGGAAACAACGTGAGGAGGAAGCCTTTTAACGGTGTTTGTGCTCATAAGAAGGCGGCTGTCTTTAAGGCGTTCGGGCGCGCTCTTGGGCAGGCGTCCGGTCAGCGAAAAGAACAGCGTGGCGCAAAAGCCGTAGATGTCGGTGATATCGTCAAGCGGAAAATTATCCTCATATTGCTCGGGAGCGGCAGCGCCCGAAAACAGCTGAGATTTAAGCGGAGTTCCACGCTTGCGCTCGCTCTCGGTGGCAAAGCCCGAAATTTTTATTTTGCCCTGGGCGGTTATGTACATGTTTTTGGGAGAAATGGCGTAATGACCCACGCCGCGCTTGTGAAGCGCCTCCAAAGCCGAAATAACAGGCATAAACAGAGGACGAACTATATCCCAGTCAAGGCTGCCGCTGCTGCGCTCGACATACTCCTCAAACGGGATCAGATCCTCGTTTTCCTCAATGACGTAGGCAGTATTGTTTTCCTCAAACATGTTGTGGACATTCATCAGCGCCGACAGCTCCCTGAGCTCGGAAAGAATGCGGTAATAGTTAAGAAAATCATCCTTTAGCTTATTAAAGGTGTTGCGGTTCTCGTAATTGACTCTTACGGCAACCTCGTCCTCGCGGCGGATAAACAGCCCGATAGGAAGGAACTCGCAGACTATTACCACGTCGCCTGTCTGCTTGTCAAAGCCCAGATAACGCGTGCTTTCGCCGTTGGTGTCAATACCCGCGCCTACAATATATCTGTTCGCAAGCTCGGTTCCGTAAGGAAGAAAAGGAGCCTGCTGCTTTTCGGTATTGTCAAAACCGCACAGCGGACAAACGGTCTCGCTGCCGATTTCCTGCATACATCCCATACATAATGACATATATGTTCACTCCAAAAAAATTCTCGTTAATTCATTCTTCTTTTAACAGAAATGTTCTGTCTGACGGCAGAAAACAGAACCGCCGTATTTTTATTCAAAAGAATTATACCACAGTACTATATTTCTTTTCAAGATTTATAGATGTCATATTAATTACAGTTTTGTTATAGATAAGCATAAAATTTTACATACTCTTATTATTATATCATGCTTTTTTGCTGTTGTCTATATATTTCAAAGAAAACTGAAAACTCATTTTTCAGACACTATCTTTTCCCCGATGTTATACGGGTTTTCGACCTCGGCTATATATCTCTGTATTTCCGTGGCGTCGGAGATATTTACCCTTCCGTCGCCGTTGACGTCGCCCCTGAGCTTGAGGCTGTCTTTGTTTTCAAAATCAAACTCGGCAAGCAGCCGCTGGATCTCGGTAACGTCGTCAACGCTTATCGCCATATCCTTATTGCTGTCGCCTCTGAGATACGCAACGTCAAAGTAATTTGAGAGCCATGTGTTGCGTCTGACGCACCAATACTTCAAAAAAGCATGGTTCTCATCATAAGTGTTTAACGGCTTCATCATAATATTGATCCACCATTTGTTTGCTTTCCACTTCGCCTCGGAAGCGTTGCGCTCGATAGCTTCGCTGTAGGTCTGTTTAGCGGTATCGAGCAGACCGTTGTCGGCTCCGACGTTGTCAAACAGAGAATAGTACATTATATAAGTCTCTCTTACCGCTTCGCTGAACCACTTGTTTCTGCAAAGATATTTAAAGATATTCTTTTTATTGGCAGTCAGGTTTTCCGCTTCGTAGGTTGCAACGCCCCTTTTGCCGTATTCGGTATTGCCGTTGCCAAGCGACAGGTCATAGTCCCACGGCGGTCCCGCGTAAAGCTTTCCGTCCTTGTAATAGAAGAAAACCGAGCTCATGTCAAAGTCAAAAGTCTTGGCAAACTCGTTGAGCAGGTAGAATTTGGCAAAGGAGTCAACGTCGATAACTTCCTCCACATCATCGCGTTCGCCGTTCAACATGATTTTGATGATGTTATCCATTGTGCTTTTTATATATTCAAGCTGCTCGTCGGTAGGCTCCTCGGGTTCGCTCGCTATAAAGCGCAGCCCCTGAGTCTTGAAGTAAATCACGTCTTCTTCCTCGCGCATTGCTTCGTATTCAATAAGGAAGTCCTTCTTTCCGTCGTTGCCCTCAATATCGATATCGACCCTGTCCTTGCCCTCCTGAACAGGCTCAAACAGAAAATAGAAGCCCCTGAAAGAATCGTCTACCCAAACCTCGACTGCTTTGAAGTTTGAGGTGTAGCTCAGCCCCATTTCCTGAGCAAGCGAAAATACCGTGTAGTTGCGCAGCATGGAAGGGTCAAAGGCGTTGGCGATAAGGGCCCATTTTTTGCCCTTGCCAAGTCCGAGAACGTCCTTTTTCTTGCCGAATTTAAAGGTATATGGCTTTTTTGTTATCCAGCTGAGCGCGGTGGTATTGCCGCGGACCTTGAAGGAGCAGTCGTCTGTGAGCATGCTGCCGTCGGTATCTTTAATAAAAATTTTTGCGCTCTGATAGCCGTCCTCCTTTTGCAGCTCGGTTCCGTTGCCCTTTTCGGTATAGACAAAAATCTGGGGAACGGTCATTTCCCAACTGCTCTCGGTAACATAGGTGCGCTCGCCGCCCTCGCCGTCATCGGCAAACGCCGCGAAGCCCGATATCGTAACGCATGACAAAGCAATTGCGGTGCAGGTGATAAGAGATATTATTCTTTTACGGAATTTTACTCGCATAAACAGATATCCTTTCGTGTATTTATTATCAAAAGCACCCTTCCCTCATGCACGGTTATTTCGGATGTGTCGGCGGTAAAAACGTTTGACACACCCATTGCCGTACTATGTGTCAAAACACCGTGGTCAAGCGGATAATAAGCTCCCTTGTAGCTTAAAACAACTCTTTGGCAGCCGTAAGGAAACACCGAAAAGGTAAGCCCTTTGCAGCCGCTGTATATATGCCTTCCCTCGGTCAGGAGCTCTGTTTTTTCATTCTCTGAAAGAATTATGCAGTGTGTTCCCCTGTCGGTAAGGTACTCGGTAACGCTAAGGTTTGCAAGGGTGTGGTCGAGCCTGCCTCCCGTTGCGGCGAGCAAAATGAAGTCGGTAAAGCCGCGCTCCAAAGCGGTTTTTACGCAATGGAGGGTGTCGGTATCGTCCTTTTCGGGATTAAGGCGGATTATTTCAACGCCCCGGGGCAGACCGCCTTGGTATGAATCAAAATCCCCAACAAGCAAATTGGGAGTAACGCCGGCTTCAACTGCGGTTTGGTACCCCCTGTCGGCGCAGATTATGTAGTCGAGAGGCCTCAGAGCCGCCTTGATATACGCAGCGTCGGCGCAGGGCGCTCCCGCGATAACAACGCAACGGCGGTTTTTGTTTATTTCAGTTGCCAATGCTTTATATCCTTTACTTCGTTATACATAGCCACGTAGCTGTCGTGGCGTGTCTTTTCTATTTCGCCGTCTGAGAGCGCCTGCAATATGCGGCAGCCCTTTTCGCAGGTGTGGGCGCAGGAGGTGAACTGACACTGCCCGAGATACTTTTCAAACTCGGGGAAGCAGTATTGCAGCTCGTTTTTGTCGATTATTTCATAGCGCTGCAAATCAACGGTAGAGAAGCCCGGGGTGTCCGCGACGTAGCAGCCGTTCATTTCAAACAGCTCAACGACCCTTGTGGTGTGCCTGCCGCGGCCGAGCTTTTCGCTTATCTGCCCCGTTTGAAGCTCAAGCGATGGGAACAGCATATTGAGCAGGGTGGATTTTCCCACGCCGCTGTTGCCGATGAACGCCGTGACCTTGCCCTGCAAAAACTTAAGCAGCCTGTCGGCCTCGGCGCGGTTTTGGGGTGAGCACTGAAAGACCTCGAGCCCCGCGTTTCTGTATATCTGAGAAACCCTGTCGCCGTTTTGAATGTCGTTTTTCGACACGACGATAACCGGCTCCATATGATTGTTGACCGCCGCCGCCGTCATTTTGTCGATGACCATATAATTCGGCTGAGGGTCGACGGTAGAGCAGACGATAACAAGCGCGTCGATATTGACAAGAGCCGGGCGCTTCAGCTTGTTTTTGCGCGGCAGAATCTCCTCGATGGCGCAGAATCCGCCGTCGTCGGGAACTGTGATTTTTACTCTGTCGCCCACAACGGGAGAGCCTCCTTTTTTTCGGAAGCTCCCCCTTGCTTTACATTCGTATTCGGTTGTGCCGCAGCGGACATAGTAGAATCCGCCGATAGACTTCATTAAAAGCCCTGTTTTCTGTTCCATATTAAATTCCGTACGGATTATATTCGTTTGGATCCGTGTATTCCACGGGCGGTTCTGTGTACTCGGTAGCTGGCTCGGTGTACTCGGTAACGGGCACTGTGGTAGGCTCTGTCGGCGGTACATATTCATGCGTAAC
Source organism: uncultured Eubacteriales bacterium (assembly GCA_900316435.1). Lineage (GTDB taxonomy): Bacteria > Bacillota > Clostridia > Oscillospirales > Acutalibacteraceae > Ruminococcoides. The sequence continues at coordinate 10,244 of ONCY01000030.1, forward strand.
AGTGCTCACTGAGCCTGTAGCGAAGTCGATTGTATACTCGCGGTAGATTTGTCCGTCAAGCTGAACGACTACCGATTTTGTACCCGTTCCCTCAAACTCAAAGGTAACCGTCGGATTAAGAGTGGGCGTAATGGGGCCCGAACGGCTTGAATCAGTCTCGCCGTCAACAATGACCGTCATCTGAATAGAATTCTGAACAAAGGTAGGCAGGTCGACGTTGATAGTGACCTTGCTCTTGTCGCCCTTGCCGGAGCTGACCGTCAGGGTTACAACGGTACCCGACGTAACCTTGCCGTGAGGTAACGGAGAACATCCGATTACCGTGTCGCGCTTTTCCTTGCTGTCGTCGTCATAGACGGTCTCGACCGTGATGCCAAGCTCAGAGAGCGCGGATTCGGCCTCCTCGAGGTTCATGCCGAGAACCGCGGGTATCTCAACGGTCTTGGGACGCTCGCCGTTTGACACATACAGGTAAACGGTAGAGCCGATAGGCGCTTTTGCACCTGCCGTGGGGAACGTGCCGATAATGTAATCCTTTGGAGTCCTGCTGTTTTCAACCATTACTACCTCGGGAATAAGGCTGAGCTCCTTTAGAGTTTTTTCGGCGTCGCTCTGCTTTGCGGTAGAGGTGAAGAACGGAACCGAAATTTCATCGCCGTTGCTGTTTACCGTCAGAACGATCGTTGAACCCGCCTTTACCTTCATTCCGTTTGAAGGCTCCTGGGCAAGAATAACGCCGAGGGATTTTGACTCTTCAAAGCGGTTTTTAAGCTCAAACTGGAAGTTGTCGGGGTTATTATCCTTAGCCTCCATAAGAGTTTTTCCGACATACTCCGGAACAACAACGTCCTTGGTCTGGCTTGAGGTGATTCCCTTTATCAAGAAGAATACAAAGAATACAAGGCACACCGCTACCGCCGCTATGATCACGCCTTTGATTGCGTGGAACGCCGCGCCGTGCTCCTTGATGTCATCGTCGGTATCCCTTGTCTCTGACTTTTCGGGCTTGCGGGGCTTTTCAGCCTTCTGAGGCTTGATTCTTTCGGGCGGAGCGGCATGCTTTGAGGCAGCCTCCTTTTTCTTTTTTGGGTTTTCCATAAAGCGAGTTGGCTGCTTGTCAACAAACGGATTGCTGTACTCGAAAACTATTGACGGGTTAAGGCGGAAACGCTCGATATCGCTGAGCATTTCAGCCGCCGAGGTATAGCGCTGCTCGGGCTTTTTAGCCATAGCGCGCATTGTGATCTGCTCAAGACCAACGGGAATTGATGGGTTAACCTCGCGGGGCATTCTGGGGGTTGACTGCAGCTGCATAAGAGCCACGGTAACAGCGCTGTCGCCCTCAAAAGGAAGCTTGCCCGTCAGCATTTCGTAAAGCATTACGCCGACTGAATAAAGGTCGGTTTTGCCGTCGGTAATATCTCCCCTGGCCTGCTCGGGCGCGATATAATGAACCGAGCCGATTGCCTGGTCGGTCATGGTGCGCGTAGCCTTGTCGGAGAATCGGGCGATGCCGAAGTCGGTAACCTTGATTGTGCCGTCCTGGAGCAGCATTATGTTCTGAGGCTTGATGTCGCGGTGAACGATACCGCTCTCATGCGCGTGCTGCAACGCGCGGAGAACCTGCGTTGTAAGATGGAGCACGTCCTTCCACTCGATAACGCCCTGACGGTCGATATACTCTTTAAGGGTGATGCCGTCGATGTACTCCATTACAATATATTGGATCATATCGCCGAAGCTTACGTCGTACACCTTTACGATGTTGGGGTGCGAGAGCATGGCGATTGCCTTTGATTCGTTTTTGAATCTGCGGATAAACTCCTCGTTGTTGAGAAACTCATCCTTTAAGATTTTGATGGCGACCTCGCGGTCGTCAATGGTATCGGTGCAGCGGTACACGTTAGCCATGCCGCCGATACCTATGAGCTCGTGGATTTCATAGCGGCCGTCAAGTCGTTTTCCCAAATACTTATCCATAGTAGCCACTCCTTTTAATAAATAACCGTGGCGGTGATGTTGTCATAGCCGCCGCCTTCTTTTGCGCAGTCAATGAGCTTGTTGATAAGAGCCTCTCCGCGGTTTTCGTGGCAGATTTTTACCATATTGCCCGTTGAAACGTGATTTGAGAGTCCGTCGCTGCAAATCAGCAACACATCGCCGTAAATAAAGTTTGCCTCGATATAGTCAAGCCTTACAGAGGCTTTGACTCCGAGGGCACGGGTTATAAAGTTCTTGTTGGGGTGGTTCTGAGCCTCCTCGTAAGTAAGCTCGCCGCGCCTTACCATTTCCTGAACAACCGAATGGTCCTCGGTAAGCTGCTTTATTTTGCCTCCGCGTATAGCGTAGGTGCGGCTGTCGCCGACATGTACTACATGAACCGTGGTGTCCTTTACAAACACAAACTCGCAGGTTGTGCCCATGCCCGCAAGCTCAGCGTCGTGCGAAGCAAGCTCAAAAATCTGGTTGTTTGCCTGCAAGACGATTTCGGCCATAAGCTCGCCGATTTGCTCCTTTGTCATATCGCTTTTGTACAGGTCGGTAATTTTTCCGCTTATGTATTCAACAGCGGTTGAGCTTGCAATATTGCCGCCGTTTGCGCCGCCCATTCCGTCGCAAACAACCGCCCATGCGCAGCTTGGAGATATTATACCGAAACGGAAGTCGTCCTGGTTTTGTGTGCGGACCAGGCCCACATCGCTTTTACTGAAAACTTCCAAGCTATTGTCCTCCCTCTTTAAGGTGTTTTCTTCTAAGCTGACCGCAGGAAGCATTAATGTCGCTTCCCAGGGTTCTTCTTACCGTCGCCGTTACCCCGTCGGCGGCAAGTATATTTTCAAAAGACTTCTGCCTTTGTAAATTGCTTTTTATGTACCCCGTACCCTCAACAGTGTTTACCGGGATAAGATTAACGTGGCAGTTCATGCCCCTGAGCTTTTTTCCCAACTCTTTGGCGCAGGCGTCAGTGTCGTTAACGCCGCTTATGAGCGCGTATTCAAAGGTGACGCGCCTGCCCGTTTTATCAAAATAGTACCTGCACGCTTCAAGCAGCCGCTCCATCGGATACGCCTTTGCTATCGGCATAGTGCGCGAGCGGATCTCATCGTTTGGCGCGTGCAGCGACACCGCAAGGTTGATCTGAAGCCTCTCGCGCGCGAGCTGTTCGATTTTCGGCACGATCCCGCAGGTTGACAGCGTTATGTGGCGCATTCCGATATTAAGCCCCTTTTCGTCACTGACAATCCGTAAAAAACGCAGAACGTTTTCGTAGTTGTCAAGGGGCTCGCCCATTCCCATAAGCACAACGTTTGAAATGCGGATGTTTTGGTCGCGCTGAGCAGCCTCGATCTGAGCCAGCATTTCGGACGCGGTTAAATTCCTTGAATAACCGCTTTTTCCCGTGGCGCAAAAGGTGCAGCCCATTTTGCAGCCCACCTGAGTTGATATGCATATAGACCAGCCGTGGCGGTACTGCATAAGCACTGATTCAACACATTCGCCGTCGCGGAATGAAAAAAGGTACTTTACTGTTTTATCATACCTTGAAACAAACTTTTTTTCAATATTTGCAACAGAAATGTAACAACTTGTTTTCAATTGTGAACGTATTGCTTCGGGCAGGTTGCGCATTTCGTCAAAGGAGGTAACTCCCTTTTGAAGCCAGCCGCTTATCTGAGAGGCGCGGAACTTAGGAAAGCCGCTGTCGGCGATAAAAGCCTGCAGCTCGGGAAAAGTCAGGGATTTTATATCTGTCAACAGCAATGCCTCCTGTTTAGTGGTTGGTGGTTATTGGGTAGTGGTTAGTAAACGCCTAAACCCTCTGTATCGCCGCAACGTAAAAGCCGTCGGTGCCTGCGGTGTGCGGCATCATTGTCAGCTCGTAGTCGTTCTCGTCGATTGCGCGCGTCACGCCCTCGGGCAAAGCGAGCGGCTTGCCCTTAAAATCAGGGTGCTCCTTTAAAAAGCGGCGCACGTTTTCGCCGTTTTCGGCGGGGTTAAGCGTGCATGTTGAATATATGAGCGTACCGCCGACAGCCAAATATTCGGCGCTGCGGCACAGAATTTTATATTGCAGCTCTGGCAGCTCGTCCGAGAGGAAGTCAGCCTTTGAGCGGATCTCGGGCTTGCGCGAGAGGATTCCCAAGCCGCTGCACGGAACGTCGCATAATATCTTATCGGCGAGTGGAAGCGGAATACCCGTCGCTCCGTCGCGCTTGCTCGTCATGATATTCGAGATACCCAGCCTGCGCGCGCCGTTCTGAATAAGCTTTAGCTTGTGGTCGAACAAATCAAAGGCGTAGAGCTTGCCGCGGTTGTTCATATACTGAGCCGCGGTAAACGCCTTTCCTCCGGGAGCCGAGCAGATATCAAGCATAATATCGCCCTGCTTAGGCGACAAAAATCCGACGCAAAGCTGCGACGACAAATCCTGAACGTGAAAAAGTCCTTTTTTGTATGCCGAAAGGCGCTCAAGACTGCCCGTGTTCGACAGGCTGAGCGCGTTTTCATTTGCGGGCACGTCCTCACAGACAACGCCATCGGCTTCAAGCTCCGCCTTAAGCGACACTTTATCGGTTTTGAGCGTATTTACGCGGATAAAAAGCGAAGGTCTACCGCTAAGGGATTTAAGGAGCTCAACGGTGTTTAATTCTCCGTAAGAATTAATCCATAATCTCACCAAGTCCTGCGGAACAGAATACTCAATGCTCAGACGGTAGATTTTATCTTTTTCATCGGGCAGAGTATAGGGCGGATTGGCGCGGGTAACGCTGCGCAAAATCCCGTTTATAAAGCCCGCCGACTTTTGCAGCCGCTGCTTTTTTGCGAGGATCACGCTCTCGTTTACCGCCGCGCTGTCGGGCACTTTATCCATGAACAAAAGCTGGTAAAGCCCCATGCGGAGTATTATTTTTGTTTTTATCTCAATTTTTCTTAAAGGAATTTTAGAATACTGCTTGATGACGTAATCGAGGGTTATTTGGCGCTCCAAAACGCCGTAAACGAGCGCCGATACGAACGCGCTGTCAACGCCGCTCTGTTTGCCATCGCGGACAGCGTTGTTGAGCGCGAGGTTTGAATAAGCGCCATCCCGCTCGATTTTTAAAAGCACATCAAACGCGGTTTGTCGGGGAGTGGGCATAAGGTCAGTCCCTTCTGTTTACGATAAGCAGCAGTCTTAAAAGCTGCATGATAGCCGTAATTGCCGAAGCAACATAGGTCATCGCGGCGGCGGTCAGCACGCTTTTTGCGCCCTTGTACTCGTCCTCGCGGAGCAGGTTGCCCTCGCGGATGCACTTCAGAGCGCGGCGCGACGCGTCAAATTCAACGGGAAGGGTAACAATCGTAAACAGCACCGAAGCCGAGAAAAGAATAATTCCGCCGTATAAAAGGTACATGCCGACGGGGTTAGAGCCGCTTCTGTACGCGAAAAGGAAGCCCAGCATAATAAGGATCCAGCTGACGCTTGAACCGATACGCGCTGCCGGAAGAATCGCTCCGCGGATCTTATTCGGGGTGTAGTTTTTGGCGGTCTGAACCGCGTGGCCTGCCTCGTGAGCCGCAACGCCCACAGCAGCTACCGAATTGACGTTATAGACCGCCTCGGAAAGGCGGATAACGTTATTGCGCGGGTCGTAATGGTCGGTGAGCTTTCCCTTTACGCACTCAATGCGCACATCGGTTACGCCGTTTCGGCTAAGCACATACTCAGCCGCCTGAGCGCCTGTCATTCCGCGCGAATTGGGTATGCTTCCGTACTTTGAAAATGCTGTCTTTACGCGCACCTGACAAATAAGCGAGATTATTATGCAGGGAATCATAAAGAGTATATAAGTGTAGTCAAAATAGAACATAAATTTCTCCAGAAGAATTATAACAAATTATCGCCGCGTTTAAGGGCGTGACCCGCGGCAAACGCCTCGGCTGACATTTTCTTTTTGCCCTCGGGCTGCAGCTCCAAAATCTCAATTGCGCCCTCGCCGCAGGCTATGACAAGCGGCTTAACGCTCAGTATTGTACCTGCCTTACCGTGTCCTTCGGCTATAATCGCCTTGTGGATCTTAACGCGCTTTCCGGCGATTTGAGCGGTGGCGATAGGCCATGAATACAGTCCGCGAATCTGATTATGGATTTCAAGAGCTGTTTTTGAAAAATCAACCGGGCAAAGGCTTTTGTCAATTTTTGAGGTGTGGGTGGCCTGAGCCTCGTCCTGCTTTTGAGGAGTAACCGTACCGTTTTCAAGCGCCGCGAGAGTTTCGAGAATAAGCTCGCCGCCCAAAAGTGACAGCCTGTCAAACAGCTCCGCCGAGGTCTCGTTTTCGCCTATCTTAAGCTCTTTTTTCATCAAAATATCGCCCGTGTCAAGCCCTACGTCCATAAGCATTGTGGTAACGCCCGTAACCGCGTCGCCGTTTAAAACAGCCTGCTGAATCGGAGCCGCTCCGCGGTATTTAGGCAAAAGCGAGCCGTGGATATTTACGCAGCCGTATTTCGGCACGTCGAGCACAGCCTTAGGAAGAATCTGACCGTAAGCCGCTACTACAACGACGTCGGGCTCAAAGCTTTTAAGCAGCTCCAGCGCCTCGGCGGTTTTCATTGAGGGCGGCTGGCAAACGGTGATTCCAAGCCGCTGAGCGCATACCTTTACGTCGGGCGGCGTTAAAATTTGCTTTCTGCCTACGGGTTTATCGGGCTGGGTGAACACGGCGGCAACGTCGTGAACCTGCGCAAGCTTTTCAAGTGCGGGCACCGCGAAATCGGGAGTGCCCATGTATACAAGTTTCATATAATCTTAAACTCCACACTGAATCAAGCGTTCATTTCCTCAATTTCTTTCTTTGTAAGCATTCGGTCGGCTACCTCTTTGAAAACTACGCCGTCCAGGTGGTCTATTTCATGGCAGAAGGCGCGCGCAAGCAGCTCTTTGCCCTCTATTTCAAACTCCTCGCCGAAGCGATCCTGAGCCTTTACCTTTACATAGTTAGGGCGCTTTACAATGCCCCACTGCCCCGGAAACGACAGGCAACCCTCGCAGCCCTCCTGTTCGCCGCTGTAGGCGATGATTTTTGGGTTTACAAGCTCAATAACCTTATTCTGCTCGGGGCTTGTATCGATAACCGCCACTCTGCGCAGAATTCCCACCTGAGGAGCCGCTAAGCCGACGCCGTTGGCGCGGTGCATGGTCTCCGCCATGTCGTCAAGCAGAGTGTGGAGCTTATTATCAAATTTTACAACATCCCTGCATTTTTTCGCTAAAATATCGTCGCCGTCTTTAACAATGTTTCGGATTGCCATTTTTCATCTTCCTTTTAATTAGTTTAACAAATAAGAGCGTTCATATCCGCGTATGCCGTAACCTTTGAAAATTCGCGTCTGCCGCCGAAGCTTATCAGCACCGACGACAAAAGCTGACGGAACGCGTGATTGTTTCTGCATTTTATAATCAGCTTATAGCGGAATTTATTGCTGACCTTTACCACAAGAGCGGGCGACGGACCGAGAATACGGATAGGAAGCTTTTGGTATTCCCTGCCCGCAAGCTCACTAAACTCCCTTAAAAACTCATTAGCAGCTTTTAAAGTGAGCTGCTGGTTCTCGCCCACAAAGCCGACAAGGCAGATGTCCGCAAACGGCGGATAAAGCATTGCCTCGCGGATTTGTATTTCGGTGCGGTAGAATGTGTCGTAGTCCTGCTTTGCCGCCATTGAGATAATAAGATTATCGGGCGTGAAGGTCTGTATAACCGCCATGCCCTTGCTCTCTCCCCTGCCGCTTCTTCCCACAACCTGAGTCAGCAGCGAAAACGTGCGCTCGTAGCTGCGGTAGTCGTCGGCATAGAGCATTTGGTCGGTGTTCAAAACGCCCACAAGCGTTACATTCGGAAAGTCAAGCCCCTTTGCCACCATCTGAGTGCCGACAAGGATATCGTAATCCCCGCGTGAGAATGCGGAAATCATCTTTTCGTAGCTCGACTTTGAGGATGTGGCGTCGGTGTCCATGCGCAGGATACGCGCGTCGGGGAAAATAGCCGCAATGTCCTGCTCAGCCTTCTGTGTGCCTGTGCCGCCGAGCCTGAGCGACTTTGCGTGACAGGTGGGGCACTCGTTTTTATACGGCACCGAATAGCCGCAGTAGTGGCACATAAGGCGGTTGTTGCGGCTGTGGTATGTAAGTGAAATGGAGCAGTTTGGGCAGGTTACGGGCTCGCCGCACTGAGTGCAGGTTACAAACGAATTGTGTCCTCTTCGGTTGAGCAGCAGAATAGACTGCCTGCCGTGCTCCAGATTATATTCAATATTTTGCAGCAGCACATCGGAAAAGCCCGAGGCGTTGCCGCCCTGTATTTCGCTGTTCATGTCGGCGGTTATTACCTCGGGCAGCACCGCCGTGCCGAAGCGCTTTGAAAGCGTGTTGAGCGAATATCGCCCGCTTTGGGCGTGGTAATAGGTTTCTACGCTCGGAGTAGCGGAGCTGAGCACCAAAAGGCCGTTGTTTTGGGCGCAGCGGAACATTGCTATCTCGCGCGCGTGGTACCTTGGGGCTCTCTCGGACTTGTAGCTGTACTCCTGCTCCTCGTCCATAATAATAAGCCCCAAATCGTCAAAAGGCGCGAAAACCGCGCTCCTTGTACCTATTACAATCTGCGCCAAGCCCTTTTTTACGCGTTTGTAGGCGTCGAGCCTCTCGCCCAGCGAAAGGGCGCTGTGGAACACGGCTATTTTATCGCCGAAGCGCCTTGCGAACTGCGCCACAAACTGCGGAGTAAGCGAAATTTCGGGAACCATTACGATAATGCCCCTGCCGTCGGAAATTACGCGCTCGATAAGCTTTATGAACACGCTCGTTTTTCCCGAGCCCGTAACGCCGTAAAGCAGGCTTACATGCGCCTTTTCGTCGCTGTACTCGCGGTAAAGGTTATCGCATGCGGTCTGCTGCTCGTCGGAAAGCGAGATCGGCTCGGCGGCTTCATCGGCGTGAAGCTCCTCGGTGCGGAACACTTCCTCGTCAAAAAAGTAGATAACGCCCTTTTTAAACAGGGTATTGATTACCGAGTCGGAAACGCCCGTAAAATAGCGGATCTCCTTAACAGACGCCGCGCCCGTCATCTCGAGCAGCTCGGCAATTTCACGCTGTTTGGGACTGAGCTTTTTCGATGATAAATCGACCTGAGGCGACAGCGCCGCCATCTTCATAACGGCGTCGTTTATCTTTCTGAACGCCTCGTCGGACTTATAGAGTATGCCGTCGTGAGCCATTTCGTCCAAAACGGAGCTGTCGCAGAGTCCGAAGTCGTCAAGCAGCTTTTCAAGCCTGACTGCGCCGCGTTTTTTTCTAAGGTATTCGTAAATCCTCAGGCGCTCGCCGTCAAGCTCGGGTTCTTCATGCACAGAGCGCACACCGTAAACCGTAGTCACCTTGTAGTTGATGCCTGCGGGCAGCATTGTCTTTACCGCGTCGTAAAGCGTGCAGAAGTAGTGCTCCTTCATAAAACGCGCAACGCCGAGCATTTTGTCAGAGAGAACCGGCTCAGTATCAAGCACCGAGATGATCTCTTTAATACCCTCAATACCATCAGCTTCAACAATCTCAGTCACAATCCCCTGACGGCGGCTGTTGCCCCTGCCGAACGGCACAAGCACGCGCTTACCCTGAGTGCAGTCATTTATTAAGCGCTCGGGAACAAGGTAGTCGAACTCCCTGTCAAACGAAAACGCCGCCTTTTCAACGGCAACCTTCTTCGCTATAAGATTAAAGCTCATCCTCGTCGGGCTCGTAAAGGCTGATTTCGTGGTTCTTGATTTCGTCGATAGCGAGAAGAACGGGTTTATCCTCTGTTACGGTGCCCTCCTCCTCAAAGGTGCTGGTGATCTGTCTTGCGCGCTTTGAAACGCCTACTACAAGAGCGTACTTGCTCTGCTTGCCCTCAAATAATTCATCTACGTCGATCTTATGCATAAATATAATCTCCTTTATCAATATTATTAATATTATCAACCGCCGAATATCGGCGCTGTTAAGCGTGTTTGTGTAAAATATTGAGCACTTCGTCTACCGCCTTGTCAAGCTCGTCGTTTACTACGCGGTACTTGTATTTATCGGCTATTTTAAGCTCGTTTTCCGCTTCGGCAAGGCGGCTTTTGATTACCTCCTCGGTCTCTGTGCCACGTCCGCGCAGACGTCTTTCAAGCTCCTCAAGCGACGGCGGAAGAATAAAAATGCTGAGCACATCGGGGTATTTTTCCATAACCTGAAGCCCGCCCTTGACCTCAATTTCAAGAAAAACATTGAAGCCCTGACAAAGCAGCTCATCAACGTGCCGCTTCGGCGTTCCGTACAGGTTTTCGCAGTACTCGGCATACTCGATATAACCGTCGGCGTCGGCGAGCTTAATAAAGTCCTCGCGCGATACAAAGTTATAGTGCACGCCGTCGATCTCGCCCTCGCGGGGCTCGCGCGTGGTGTTTGACACCGACAGCCTTATTGACGGGTCGCGCTTTAAAAGCTCCTTCATAATTGTGCCCTTGCCCACGCCCGAACAGCCTGTGTAGAGCACCAGTTTTCCTTTTTCCTTAATCATTCTTATCCTCACTTTCCTCGGCACGGTTCTGGATCGTCTCGCACGAAACGGCTGACAGAACCACATGATTGCTTTCGGTGATAAGAACCGACTTGCACTTTCGTCCGCAGGTTGCGTCGATAAGCAGGCCGTTTTGCTTTGCCTCCTGAACGACGCGCTTAACAGGCGCCGAATCAGGCGCGACAACCGCCACCAGCTTATCGCTGCCGACAAGATTGCCGAAGCCGATATTTATTAGTTTCATATTATCCCCCATTTTTGAGTGGTTAGTGATTAGTGGTTAGTAATTATGGTCGGGCAATAAACGTTTTTTAATAACAATCTTTCTGCACGACCGCAACTCCACTCTCCACTCTCAAATAAAATTACTCAATATTCTGAACCTGCTCGCGGATTTTTTCGATTTCGCTCTTTATATCGACAACCTTATGAGCCAAAACAGCATCCTGAACCTTTGAGCCTATCGTATTTGCCTCGCGGTTCATCTCCTGAATAATAAAGTCTATTTTCCTGCCCACGGGCTCGTTTCTCTCCAAAAACTCGCTGAGCTGCTCAAAGTGGCTGCGCAGCCTTACGGTCTCCTCGGCAACCGCTACCTTGTCGGCAAACACGGCGACCTCGGTGAGTATCCTCTGCTCGTCGACCTCTACGCTCAGGTTTTCAAGAGTCTGGCGGATCCTGTCGAGAAGTCGCGTCTCGTACTCGGTTACGGTCTGCGGCGAGCGCTCCTCGATCTCGGAAACGATGCCGAGAATCGTCTGCGCCCTTCCGAGAATGTCAGCCTTCATGCGCTCACCCTCAGCTTCTCTCATAGCGATAAACGAATCGAGAGCCTGACCTGCGGCAGAGAGGACGTCGGCGGTAAGCTGCTCCTCGTCGACAGCCGCCTTGCTTACCGTGAACACATCGGGAAAACGCGAAATCGACACAACCGAGGCGTCGTTTTCGATTCCGTAGGTGTCGCTTATCTCCTTCATGGCAGTCAGATATCCCGACACAAGGCTGTGATTTACAGCTACCTCGCAGGGAACGTCGTCGGCGGCTCCAACCGACACAAACATGTCAATTTTGCCGCGGGCAACGCGCGAATTTACAAAAGCCTTCAGCTTATCCTCCAAAAAGCCGTAACCGCGCGTAACTCTGCACGAAAACTCAAAGTAGCGGTGATTTACGCTTTTTATCTCAACGGTAATGGCTCTGCCGTTAATTTCGGTTTCGCAGCGGCCAAAACCTGTCATTGATTTTACCATATAAAACTTCCTTTCAAGTTAATTCATTTCTTTTATCAATTTATTGTACCACTAATGCGTGCGTTTGGCAATGGATTGATTACAAAACTGTAACCTTTTGTTGTGGTTTTTTCTTCCATACATAAAGAGGGCATTTACAAAAACTATTTTTTCTACAAAGTCACATAAATTAGTCCAAAAAGTAACACTTTTCGTTATTTTGTCCATTGAACTCGGGAGAATATATTTGTATAATATAATCTGTATTTGTATGCGAAGATGAGGAGTGAGGGCATGAGCGGGCATAATAAACAGGGGCTTAAGAGCCGTATTTTCAGCCATATGCTCAACCTCGCGGTAACCGTGGCGCTTCGTCCCAAGATTGTCTGGGAGGACAAGCAGCTAAAAAAGCAGGCAGGCAAAGAGCCGTTTATCTTTGTTGCCAACCACACCCACCACTTTGACGGCGTTTTCGGCGCGGCTGTCGCCAAGAAGTTCAAGCCGTATTCGGTTGTCAGCCGCAAGTGGTACGACAAGGACGGCTACGGAAAATTTATCAAGCTTACAAAGAGCATTCCCATTGACCTTGACACGCTTGACGCGTCGTGGTTCCAAACTGGCGAAAAGCTTATCGCTCAGGGCGAATCTGTTTTGATATTTCCCGAAGGAGCCATAGCCCGCGAGGGCAAAATGCTTGAATTCAAAAGCGGCGCCGGGCTTTTAAGCGCTAAAACAGGCGCGAGGATAATACCCATAGCCATTTACGGGCGATATAAAATGTTTTTCGGAAAGCGTCAGCGCGCGCTTGTCGGCAGGGCG
>ONCY01000029.1 GCA_900316435.1 uncultured Eubacteriales bacterium
CTGAGAAGCATCTACCATTGGGCAGGCATTATTCTAATCGAGAATTAACAGCGATAGTTGAGAATAAGAATATGAATTTTTAGAGGTTACCATAATAAACTTACTTCCTGTTCAATCCCTCAATCGGTGCATCGCTCAGTTCTTTAGATGACACCTTTATCCAACGCTTATTCACTCATAATCTGTTTGAGCGGTATTTTTTTCATTGACTTACCGTAAGCAAACATAATGCCCTCATACACGACAATAAAGACAGCAAGCGTGAAAAAGCATACCGGGAAGTCAAAGTTGTATTCGGGAACGCCCTCAACGCCGGCAAAAACAACGTCAACCGCGATTTTAAGCAGGGCATATTGATACACCGAGCCTATAACAAAGCCGATATACGCCGCCGGACGGTATCCGTCGAGCACAGAGCGCTTGCATTCCGCGCTGCTATAGCCGAATACGCGCATGATGGCGATATTCTTTTGATTGGAACGGATAACGGTAGTCACGGCTATATACAGCGTTGTAAACGCCAGCACAACGCCGATAACAAATACCATAATGCCCATCATCTCGCTCGACAGATCCTTCATGCTTGCCGACATTTGTACCATGGCTGAAAAGCAGAATGAGGAAAAGATAATGAAGAACACCAGAGTTTTGCGGCTTTTCAGCACGGAGCCTTTCATATCGGCGACAAAGGTCTTTTTATTTCTGCCGTCGCGGTTTTTGCCCTTTACTTTCGCAAGCCCTTTAAGCAGATTCACACAGGGCTGATTAAGCTTTCTGACGCTGTAGCCTACGGCAATCAAGGCAAATATCACAGACGGAAGAATTACCAAAAGAACCAACAGAATAAAATTGAAGTTGACGGGTATATCGGGCAGATAACCCTTATCGTTTTGCTTTTCATAAAATGCGGGCATAATCAAAAACGACATAAGATAGCCTGACAGACAGCCCGTAAATACGCTCAGACCGAATACGGAAAAGCCTTTTGCGATTTTTAAATCCGAGTAGCCCAGCGCCTTTAGAATACCGATTTCCTTTGAGTGGCTGTCTATATAGTGCTTTATGTAGAAGAAAAGCATTGCTATCGTTGTTATCGCAAGACAGCCGCCGCTGACCGAGCAGACGACCTTTGATGTCATAAGCTGCGCGTCATATAACGACTGCGCCCGGAAGTCGTTTATTAAATCCGCGGCAGCGGTTAAATCGAGATAATAATTCAAAAACATGTTGCATACGAAAACCGCGCAGCACGCCATAATCGAGATACCGAACAGCTTTACGCTGTCCTTGATGCTGACAACCATGCTTCACCACCCGATCTCGTAGGCGGCCTTTTTGCTGGCGTTCTCCTTAACGCTGACTATTTTTCCGCTGTTCATCTTTATTATCCTGTCGGCGGTTTCGGCGATGTTTGAGTTGTGCGTTACCATAATCATCGTAAAGCCCTGCTTCTCGTGAAGCCTGATTATGTAATCGAGCACCTGCCTGCCGGTATTCTCGTCAAGCGCGCCCGTCGGCTCGTCAAGAAAAAGCACCTTGGGGTTCTTTGCCAGAGCTCTCGCAATGGCTACGCGCTGCTGCTCGCCTCCCGAAAGCTCCGAGGGGAACTTTTTGCGCTTTTCGGATAAACCTACGGCTTCAATGAATTTCAGATAATCCTTATTGCTGTTGAGGTCGGCGCCCATTCTTACGTTCTTTTCCACATTCAGGTGCGGAAGCAGATAGTACTGCTGGAAAATATAGGCGGTGTTGTCGCGGCGGAATTTTGTAAGCTCCTTTTCGTTCATCTTATTGAGCTGCCGATCATCATACGCAACCGTTCCGCCGTCAGACTTCTCCAAGCCAGAAATAACGTTGAGAAAAGTCGATTTCCCCGAGCCGGACGCTCCGAGGATCACAATAAACTCGCCGTTTTTGATGCTTATAGAAACGCCGTCAAGCGCCTTGAAGCGGCTCTCGCCGTTTCCGTAATATTTTGTTAAGTTGTTGCTCTCTATCATATTATTTTCCTCTTTTTGGCATAACAAGCCCCTCTTGACCGATTTAGGGAAGAGGGGGCGTTGTGCTGAATATTAAAGCTTGGGGTTCCTGTCGCCCTTAAATACCACGGCGAGCATACCCGAGCCGACATGCGAGCCGATAACGGGGCCAATGGGGCAGATCTGAACTTCCTTAAACATGCCCTTGATTTCCTTTCTGAGCTCCTTGGCAGCCTCGGGGTTGTTGGCGTGGGCAACAAACGCTATGTTCTTCTTTGAGTCAACAGCGTCGCGTTTAACGTATTTTACAAGCGTTGGGATAACGTTGCTCTTTCCGCGGATCTTGCCTACGCTTAAAAGCTTTCCGTTTTCATCGCAGCTTAAAAGCGGCTTTATCTGCAGAGCCTTGCCGAAGGTCGCCGAAACAGCGGATATCCTGCCTCCGCGCTTTAGCATATCAAGGTCGTCAACAACAAACCAGTGAGCCAAGCTGTCGCGAGTGTCGCAGATAAACTCTTCAAGCTCGTCAAGAGTTGCGCCCTCTTTGTACTTTTTGCCTGCCATATATACAAGCAGACCAAGGCCGACGGAGTCGCAGCGTGAGTCTATAACAACGATCTTTCTCTTTGGATACTTTTCCTCAAGCTCGCGCACCGCTATCATGCAGGTGTTGTACGTGCCGCTCAGGCCGGTAGGAATACCTGTATAAATAATATCCTTGCCCGCTTTAAGGTAAGGCTCAAAAAAGTTTTTAAAGCATTCGTAGTTGATCTGGGTGGTTTTAGGCATTGCGCCGTTATCAAGAGCTTCGTAAAATTCCTCAAGCGACATCATGCGGCAGTCGGGATAATGCTGATAGTAATTATCATCTATCTGGAACTCCATGGGCATAACCTTAACGCCGATTTCGTCAACCTGCTTCTGTGTCAAATCGGAAGAAGAGTCTGTCATAAATACATATTTCAAGAAAATCACTCCGTTCATTTGGATTTCACTTTTATTTTATCAAATTTGTTTTCAAAAGTCAACGCATATAAGGCGATTGATATACATACATTTAAGCGGAGGTGTTTAAATGAACTGCCGTCTTTCAGACCTCAGACACAAAGAGGTGATAAGCGCCGTTGACGGCGTAAGGATAGGCTTTGTAGACGACGTGATAGTGGATACAAATACCGCTTGCGTTGTAGCTTTTGTAATATTTAACCGATTTTTCTTATTTGGAATATTCAAAAACAGCGAAGATTATATAATTCCATGGGAGAAAATTCAGCTTATCGGCGAGGACGCCATCATAATTTCCTGCAAAACTCCGAAGCCTCAAAAAAACCCCAAAAAACGGCTGTTTTTCTGGAAAAATTGATTTTTTTCACTTTCTCACATTTCGGCACAATAAACTATAGAACACGGTTAAATTTGTTAAAACTTCACAAAGAATAATTTTTTAAAGCAATTAAAAAATCGAATGTTACAGAAAAATTACAAAGGTTACAGCAAAATTCCGCCACCCCGACTTGCAATTTGACAAAAAGTATGTTTTAATACACTTGAAATTGTGTGTTTGATAAAATTTTACGACTAAAGACGTAGCCCGACACTACGCCGCGCGCCGTTAAAGCATTTCCTTTTATACGCGCGGCAGTCAGGCATAATCAAAGGGAGGACAAATTTTTGAGAGCTACAAACTATAAGCACTACGATAAAGAAACGACCGCTGCACACAAAGCGCCTAAGGCTTCCAGAAAAAGCCGCAGGGCAATCAAGGCAACTTCCGCCGGATTTGCAAGCTTAATTGCACTGGCTGCGTTCATCGTTCCCACAACAACACTTGCCCCGGGCGTTGAAGCGTATGCCGACAGCAGAGTTGCTTCATATTCGGTAGGCGACATCGATAAGTTCGCTTCCGTAATTACCGACAACTGTGCAGAGGTTACTACCGTCCCCGAAACAGAGGCGGCTACCGTAGAGGAAACCAAAGCGGAGGAAACAAAAGTGGAAGAAACCACTGCTCCCGCCGAGGAAAAGACAGAATCCGATGAATCCGAAGCAGATACCAAGGAAGAAAAGTCCGAGGCTTCCGAATCTGAGGATGACAAAGACACCGATGACAAGCAGGAGGATAACTCCTACAGCGATTCTTCAAGCTCAGGCTCGTCCAACGGTTCCGTGTACTGCGGTTCCACGCTCGTTGATATCGCCAACCCCGACTACAGCTACAGCCCCTGCCACGTAAGCCTTTCCTCTTATGACAGAGCAAAGCTCGAAAGACTGGTAATGGGCGAGGCAGGTACAATGGGTTACACAGGCTGCGCGCTTGTCGCTCAGTCGATCCGTGACGCTATGAACCGCTCAGGTACAAGCTCGATAGACCAGATCATCTACGAGTACCAGTACTTCGGTTCAACCGCTATTGAGCCTAACTCTGATGTTAAGAGCGCCGTTTCATACATCTTTGACCAGGACGGCTCGGCTGTTCAGCACAGAGTATTGTGTTTCTATATCGGCTACAGCGCATGGCACGAGACACAGACATTCCTCACCAGCATCGGCGGTGTTAGATTCTTTGACCTGAACTTCTAAAAGAAGTAAACAATTATCCCCGAACCGATCGGCTCGGGGCTTTGTTTTATCTGAAAACTATAAAATCTGCGCTTCATAAAAACACACTGTACATATTGACAAAAGCGCAAATACACATATATAATAGGTAAAAAGGCGTTTTTTGCCGCAAAAAGGCGAAAACGCACATTGAAACAGGAGAATGATTATGTCGTTTAATAGAATCGTTCCTCGTGCGCTTGCACTTATAACAGCCGCGCTTCTGCTTGTGTCGCTTACCTCCTGCGGAGATAAAACGGGTACGGGCAAGGTTTCGGTTCCCAATGTCACTGTATATTCTGATAAAGAATTATCAGAGCCCGATTCCACACCCGATGAAAGCGCCGAGCCTGCAACCCAGGCGCCAACCGAAGCCGATCCGCCCGAAAACGAATTGGCTGTCTACAATGACGGAAATAAGCGCTATTTCATCAACGGCGAGGCTCAGAAGGACGGCATTGTAGGAAGCGATGAGGACGGCTTCTATTACGCCGACGCCGACGGCTTGATAAATACAAAATACTGCGACGGAATCAACGTTGACGGAAATGACTGGTGTATAATCGAGGGCAAAGCTACTCAGGTGTTCAGCGAAGAAGATAAAACGCTGTTTGCGGCGTGCAAGGCTATAGGAAAGTGTACAGACACTACCATGGACAGAGCGCAAAAGCTCAGAGCCTCGTTTGATTATATAAAGACCGCCTATCTTGAGGGCGTTTTGCACAATCCGCCTTATCACGAGATGGACTGGCCGGTTGTGTGCGCAAACGACCTGTTTATATACGGAAAGGGCGACTGCTACAGCTACGGAGCCGCGTACGCCTATTACGCCAAGGCGATAGGCTATGAGGAGGTTTACGCCTGTAACAGCGGCGGCCACGGCTGGGCTGAGGTCGAGGGCAAATACTACGACCCCGAGTGGGATATGCACCACAATGAATACAACCACTTCGGAGTCGCTCCCGAGGACGACTGCGACGTTAACTACACCCGCGGTCTGGCTCCGGGCGAGGCGTGGATGAGAATCAAGGTTTAATTGGAAAACAAAAAGCGAGCAGGTTTTGGTCTGCTCGCTTTATACTATTTTTGCGGAAGATATTGCTTTAGTGTTTCAATTAGCTCTTTATCCTCGGACAGCTCTTTGGTTTCGCCGCTTTTTATCAGGCTGTCGCTGTAATTGAAATAGGCGCTGTAGTAATCGGCGCATTCGTCCCATTCGTCTTTCAGGCTGCCGCTCAGCGTGCCGGGCTTTACGCCGTATTGCTTTATGAGATAGTCCGTAAGATATTCGGTGAACAGCTTTTGTCCGTAGACGTTAAGGTGGTCAAGGTTGTAAAAATGCGCGTCGTCCTTAAGCCCCGTCTGAGCTATGTCGCGCTCAAGGTTCAGGTAATCGTATCCGTATTCGTTTACGATATCGCCTACGGTGTTGCTGCGCTCGAACCTCTCATATGTGCGCGTTACGACTATATGAGGGAAACGCGCAAACACAACGTTGCTGAGGTTCTCGTCCTTGCAGTATTGCAAAAGCTCTCTTAGATTCTTTTCCTCAAGCAAGGTTATGGGTTTCTTTTTGTCAGCAAGCTTAGGCAGCATATTGTTCATGGAGCGCTGCGGACTTCTGAATACCTGCGTTTCGTTTAAAATACCCTTAAGATAATTGTAGCCGCGCATTTTGTCGCCCGCAATCGTCATTTGGTAATTCATATTTGAGGGAATGTCCTTCCATACGCTGTGGTACTTGATAATGGGGAAGAGGTATTCCTCGTAGTTTTCTTTTACATTTTCCGAGATCCATTCAAGCTTTGTGCGGTCAAGCGGCACATTGTCAGCGTAGTTGCGGAGGTTTTCCTCCTTTTCGGCCTCGGCTTCATCCCCGTAGAGAGCGCCGTTAAGCTCAACGACAATAAGCTGAGGGTTTTGACGGCTGAGAATGTTTTTAAGCTGAGCCTTGTAGTTCAGAATTGAGTTTGCCTGCGTTGCGAAAAGGTAGCTTGTTATACCGCTGTGCCGATAAGCGCATCCCGGGGCAAAGTCGGAGTAAACCTCGCTTGCACCTAAAAAAACAACGTCGAGCGACTCTTTGCTCTCGTCATAAAAGCCCTTTACGCGCTGGCGGTTGTGGTCGGCGTGGCAGAGCACATACTCCTGCAAAAAGCCCAGCGACAAGGCGACGGCAAGCGTCAGGCAAAATACCTTGATAACGCGAAAGATGTTCTTTTTCATAAGACGGAATCCTTGATGTTAGAAAATAGCAGGGGCATAAAGCCCCCGCCCGTTTTTATACGCTGTAGAAGTAGTCGATTTCCTTTACGGCGTCATTTTCAATGTAGAACTGCAAGGACATTTTGTTGCCGGCGTCGTAAGCGTAATATACGCCTACCTCTTTGTATCCGCTGCCGTAAGCCGCAACTACATCCGAAGCGCTGCTGCCTACCTCAATGCCCTTTGATGTGGGGATACCCGCGTTGCTTACAACGATTTCCATAACATAGTCTTTGCCGTCGCGGGGATAGGAGTTTACAACAAATCCGTCGTAGGTGTAGGTTTTGTCCTCGCCCTCGCCGTGGCAGCTCATCTGTGAAGTTACGCTGATAGGCTCGCCCAGAGCGGCAACCATAGCGTCAATCTCGGTGTTAAGCTCAACGGTTGAACCGTTGTATGTAAACTTTACATCGTTGGCTGAAACAGCGGCGGAAGATGAAGATTCATCGGGCTTTGACGACGCCGCGGCGGAAGAAGATGAGGTGTCCTTGGCGGATGATGATTCATTTGAACCGCAGCCCGCGAGAGAAACTGCCGAAGTCAGCGCAAGAGCGGCGGCGGTAAGTGAAACAAGAATTCTTTTCATGTGTACCTCCTGAAATGTAAATAAGGGTGTTTTCCCCGCTCTTTATATTACCGCAAAATTCGACAAATATCAAGAGTTTTTGCATTATTTCCGTATTTTCGGCAGTTTTTGAAATTAAATTCAAAAAGCGGTGTATTATTGTATATAAATACACAATTACTCTTTTATGCCGCATAATAAAAGATATTGAAATATTCCGCAAAATAGTGTATAATCAGATGGACAGGATATACATACGCATTAAAGGATGCGGTATTAATTACAGTGAATCAATTGGAGGAATTATGAAAGGTAAAGTATTAATTGCTGTTTTATGTCTTGCTTTCGGTGCGTCGGTACTTGCAGCGTGCGGTTCAGGCTCTGATAGCAGCAGCTCAAAAAGCTCATCGTCATCCGTTTCGGTAGCTTCCCAGAGCAAATCAGACAAAAGCTCTGAAACAGCCGAAAGCAAAAAAGAGGATTCTTCTGCTCAGTCAAAGCAGCAGAGCGGCTCGGCTCAGGACAATTCAGCTCAGGGTAGCTCCGCTCAGGGCGGCTCGCAGGAGCAGTCCTCTCAGTCAGGGCAGGATTCGCAGACGCATCAGACCTCGAATGATGACAAGCAGAGCAGCGCCGGTCAGTCATCTTCGTCATCAAGCAGTGAAAAATCTCAGGCTTCGGGCTCAAAGGAGTCCTCCGCGCCTTCATCAAAGCAGGTTTCCGAGCCGTCAGGCGAACTGCCCATTGAATATGACGAGTACGAGCTTCCGTTTATTCCGAACTAAAGACAGCATTCGTCTGTTTTGCCGCTGTTTAATGACAGCGGCGTTTTTGTTGAAGGAAATTTTAAAAAGTACTTTTATATATTTTAAAATTGTGATATACTAATCTGGTATCAATATACGGAGATGATAAAATGAGTCAAATCAAGCGAACCGAGCTTGCCGACGGCGTGTTTTTTACCGCCGTAAAGGACAGCAGGTTCAAAACCATGAAGATTTCCGCAAATATAATAGCCCCTTTAAGCCGCGAGACCGCCTCTGCTAACGCTCTTTTGTGCGGCGTGTTGTCAAGATCCACGGCGGCTTACCCTGACTTTACTGCCCTGAGCAAAAAGCTCAGCTCGCTTTACGGTGCGGAGCTGAACGTTTCTATCCGCAAGACGGGCGACAATCAGGTGCTTTCAATTTCAGCGTCGGGGCTCGACGACCGCTATACCCTCGAGGGCGAGAGCGTGGCAAAGGAGCTTTCACTGCTTTTGTGCGGCGTTTTGTTTGAGCCGAATTTAAGCGGCGGAGCTTTTGTTTCGGAGGATGTAGAGCAGGAGCGCCGTCAGCTTCTGGATGTAATAGATTCCGAGTTCAACGACAAGCGGATATACGCAAACGCGCAGATGACCCGATATATGTGTGAGAACGAGATTTTCGGATTGAATCGCCACGGCACGGCGGAAAAAATCAATGAGGCAACTCCCGAGTCGCTTTATCAGACTTGGAAAAACCTGCTTGATACCGCTGTTTTTGAGATAATTTATGTTGGCGACAGCTCTCCCGACAAAGCTCAAAAGGTGTTTAAGGACGCCTTTGCCTCAACAAAGCGCACGCCTGTAAGCGTTGAGACAGAGGTAGTCAGAAAAGCGGGCGATCCTAAGCGCGTTACAGAGGAAATGAACGTATCCCAGTCAAAGCTTGTAATGGGCTTCAGAGCGGGTATTGCTTACCCCGACAAGGAGGTTCCGGCGGCAATGCTGATGTGCGCAATACTCGGCGGAACAGCGCACTCAAAGCTGTTCTGCAATGTCCGTGAAAAACAGAGCCTTTGCTATTACTGCTCGTCTTACTATGAAAAGGTAAAGGGACTTGTGATAATCAGCAGCGGCGTTGAGGGCGAAAATGTCGATAAGCTTGAAAAGGGAATACTTAAGGAAATAGAAGATATGAAAAACGGCGTTATAACAGACTTTGAGGTTGAGGCTACAAAGCTGGCGATAGTTAACGCCTGCAACACCTCAAACGACACCGTAAGCGGCATTGAAAGCTGGTACAGCAATCAGATAATCGGCGACGGCTTCAAGTCCATAGAGGAGATGACTCAGATCATCAACTCGGTCACAAAGGAAGAGGTCATCGCGGCTGCAAACAAACTGACGCTTGACACAGTTTATGTGTTGAAAAATAAGTGAGGGGGATAAGATGAATACCGAAATAAAAGAAGTAAAATCATCCCGCGCGGGCGACAGCTACTTTAAAATAAAGCATAGCTCGGGACTTAACATCTTTGTTTACCCCAAGCAGGGCTACCGCTCGGCTTACGCCATCATAGGAACAAATTACGGCAGCGTAAACACATGCTTTTCATCCGACGGGGGAGAAAAGATCACCGTCCCAGATGGAATAGCACATTACCTTGAGCATAAGCTTTTTGAGAGCGAGGAAGGCGACGCGTTTACCCGCTATGCTGAAACCGGAGCCTCCGCAAACGCCTATACCGGTTTTGAAAAGACCTGCTATCTTTTTTCATGCACCGATAAATTTGACGAGAGCTTTGAGATACTGCTCGACTTTGTTCAGGATCCGTACTTTACCCCCGAAACCGTGGCAAAGGAGCAGGGGATAATCGGTCAGGAAATTAAAATGTACGACGACTCTCCCGACTGGCGCGTAATGTTCAACATGCTTGGAGGAATGTATCATAATCACCCCGTAAAAAAGGATATTGCGGGCACGGTAGAATCAATTGCCGAAATCACCGCCGAAAAGCTCTACGACTGCTACAACACCTTCTATAACCTCAAC
Organism: uncultured Eubacteriales bacterium; assembly: GCA_900316435.1. Lineage (GTDB taxonomy): Bacteria > Bacillota > Clostridia > Oscillospirales > Acutalibacteraceae > Ruminococcoides. The sequence continues at coordinate 10,203 of ONCY01000029.1, forward strand.
AATATGGTGCTGTGCGTTTCGGGCAACATAACCGTTGAGCAGGTGCTTAAAACCTGTGATAAAATGCTCAAGCCCTGCGAGGAGCATACTATCGAGAATTATTTTGAAACGGAGCCTTACGAAATTGTGACTCCCTATGTTGAGCAGAGCTTTTCCGTTTCAATGCCTCTGTTTAATCTGGGCTTTAAGGAAAAGGCCGGGCTGCTTGACGAAAAGAAGCTTGCGTACACGGATATCCTCATGTCCGCGCTCGCCTCGCCAACAAGCGCGCTTTACCGCGACCTGCTCGACAATAATCTCATCAACAACACCTTCTCGTATGAGCTGTTTGAGGGCCCGGGCTACTGCTCGATAATCTTCGGCGGAGAGAGCCGCGCGCCCAAGCAGGCTGCCGAGATGATAAAGCGCTATATCGCCAAGGCAAAATCAGAGGGAATTTCCGACGAGGATTTCATCATCGCCAAAAAGGCGGTTTACGGCGACGCTGTTTCATCGCTCAACTCAGTCAGCAATATCTCAAATACTTTTGCTGACTATTACTTTAACGGCAACGAGTATTTCACCTACATCGAGGAGGTAGCCGCCGCTGAGAAAGCGGATATAGAGCGCCGCCTGAGCGAAATGCTCGACGTAAACAATTGCACCCTGTCAGTCGTTAAAAATGAAGATGAAGGAGGAGCGAAATGAGCACCTTTCATGTAAGCTTTCCGGGGCTTGGCTGGAATTTTACAATAAGCAATGTCGCCTTTACTATAGGCAGCTATTCCGTTTACTGGTACGGAATAATCATCACCGCGGGCTTGCTGCTCGCTCTGCTTTACGCATGGCGCAGCGCTCCGCGCTATAACGTAAACCCTTCAAAGCTTTTTAACTGCGTTTTTGTAGGTCTTATTACGGGAATTATCGGCGCGAGGCTCTATTATGTGGCGTTCGCGTGGCATGAGTTTGCCGACGATCCGATTTCGATACTGTATATCCACGAAGGCGGGCTTGCCATCTACGGCGGAATAATCGGCGCGCTCTTGGGCGGATATGTAATGGCGAGGATCCAAAAGCTTAAATTCATGCCGATTCTCGATATTACAATGGTGGGCTTCCTTATCGGCCAGGGAATAGGCCGCTGGGGCAACTTTATGAACCAGGAAGCCTTTGGAACCCCGACCGACCTGCCTTGGAGAATGGCGAGCGAGGGCACGGGCTTTGTTGCCGTTCATCCCTGCTTTTTGTACGAAAGCCTCTGGTGCCTGCTTGGTGTAGCGGTGCTCCATTTCTACGGAAAATACCGCCAACGCTATGCGGGACAGATTTTCTATATGTACCTTGTATGGTACGGCTTTGAGCGCATGTTTGTTGAAGGTCTGCGCACCGACAGCCTGTACCTGCCGTTTGACCTGTTCGGCATGGAAATCAGGGTGTCGCAGGTGCTTTCGGCCGTTATTATGGCGGCAGGCATTGTAATGCTTATTATCAATCTTAAAAAGGAGGATCCGTTCTATGCAAATTATCGACGGAAAAAAGGTGTCAGCCGAGGTAAAGGCAAACGTAAAAAAGCTCACTGATGAATTAAAGGAAACACATGGTATCACCCCGGGGCTTGCGGTAGTTATCGTTGGCGACGATCCGGCTTCAAGGGTTTATGTAAACAATAAAAAGAAGGCTTGCGAGGCTGTGGGATTTATCTCCGAGGAGTACGCTCTGCCTGCCGAAACCACTCAGGAGGAGCTGCTTTCTCTCGTTGAAACCCTCAACAATAAAGAGAGTATAAACGGTATCCTTGTTCAGCTGCCTCTGCCAAAACACCTTGACGACAAGGCGGTTATCGAGGCTATAAGCCCCCTTAAAGACGTTGACGCTTTCCATGCCGTAAATGTCGGAAGAATCATGCTCGGCGAATACGACTTTTTGCCATGCACACCCGCGGGCGTTATGGAAATGCTCCATTCATACGAGATACCCGTTGAGGGCAAAGAGTGCGTTGTTATCGGCAGAAGCAATATCGTAGGCAAGCCGATGGGTATGCTGCTGCTGCACGAAAACGGCACCGTTACAATCTGCCACAGCCGCACAAAGAACCTCGCGGAAGTATGCAAAAGAGCGGATATTCTTGTGGCTGCTGTAGGTATCCCCAAGTTTGTAAAGGCTGATATGGTAAAGGACGGCGCTGTTGTAATCGACGTAGGCATGGACAGAGACGAAAACGGCAAGCTTTGCGGCGACGTAGACTTTGAAAACGTAAAGGACAAGTGCTCGTACATAACCCCCGTTCCCGGCGGCGTAGGCCCCATGACAATCGCCACCCTTATGAAGAACACGCTCAAGGCGTGCAAGCTGCAGAATAATATTGACTAAATGAATTGCGGCTTTGCCGCATTACGCATTATTAGAAAAATACTTGACATCCCGGGCAGGGTGTGTTATAGTATATAAGCCGCATATTGCGGGTTGGGTATAATTGCGCCCAAAAGCAGGCATTATCGCCTCACCCGTGAATAGCGAGACCAATAAAAAGGAATGAAATTATGTACGCAGTAATTCAGACAGGCGGCAAGCAGTACAAGGTAACCAACGATGAGGTTATCTTTATTGAAAAGCTTGACGCGGAGGCAAACGACACCGTAACCTTCGACGTTGTTGCTCTGGGCACAGACGACGGCATCAAGGTAGGTACTCCATTTGTTGAGGGTGCCAAGGTAACGGCTGAGGTCGTAAAGAACGGCAAGGGCAAGAAGATCAGAGTTGCCACTTACAAGCCCAAAAAAGGCGAAAAGAGAGTTATGGGTCACAGACAGCCTTACACTCAGGTTAAGATTACATCCATCGAGGCGTAATGATTCAGGCAATTTTTACGGTTGAAAGCAAGCTTGTAACGGGCTTTGAAATAAGCGGTCATTCCGATTTTTCAGAGCAGGGCAGCGACATTATCTGCTCGGCGGTTAGCTCGGCGGCTTATATGGCTGCCAACACTTTAACCGAAGTACAGGAGCTTGACTGTGACATAACCGTAAACGACGGTTTCATGGAATTGAAGCTGTCAAAAGCCGAAGCAAAGGCGGCTCAAATAGTTTTAAACGGGCTGTTGCTTCATTTAGACGCTCTTTCAAAAGAGTATGCAGATTTTATTGATTTAAAAATTTCGGAGGTGTAAGGTAATGCTTAAAATCAACATTCAGTTATTCGCTCATAAAAAAGGAATGGGTTCAACCAAGAACGGCCGCGACAGCGAGTCAAAGCGCCTCGGCGTTAAGCGCGCGGACGGCCAGAAGGTTCTTGCGGGCAATATCCTTGTTAAGCAGAGAGGAACTCACATTCATCCCGGCGCTAACGTAGGTAAGGGCTCCGACGACACACTGTTTGCGAAAATCGACGGCGTCCTCAGATTTGAGCGCGTCGGCAAGGACAGAAAGCGCGCAAGCGTTTATCCTGTTGAGCAATAATCATTGCAATTGAGGGTGGGTAGATTTACTCACCCTTTATTTGTATAAGAAGGTGAAAAAATGTTTGTAGATAAAGCAAATATCCACATAAAGGCTGGCGACGGCGGTGACGGAGCGGTTGCGTTCCACCGCGAAAAATATGTTGCTGCGGGCGGTCCCGACGGCGGCGACGGCGGCAAGGGCGGCGACATTATCTTTGTTGCGGACTCTAACCTTTCAACGCTTGCGGACTTCCGCTATAAAAGAAAGTACACCGCTCCGCGTGGCGAGAACGGCAGGGGAGGCAGGTGCAACGGCAAAAATGCCGAGAGCCTTGTTATCCGCGTTCCGTTCGGCACGGTTATTAAGGAGGAGAGCTCGGGCAGGATTTTAGCCGATATTTCCGACAAGGAGCCCCATATTGTAGCAAAGGGCGGCAAGGGCGGCTGGGGCAACCCTCATTTTGCAACGCCAGTGCGCCAGGTTCCGAGGTTTGCAAAGCCGGGGCTTCCGGGTGAGGAATTTGACATCGTGCTGGAGCTTAAGCTGCTTGCGGACGTAGGACTGGTGGGATTCCCAAATGTGGGCAAAAGCACGCTTGTAAGCGTTGTTTCTCAGGCTAAGCCCGAAATAGCCAACTATCACTTCACTACAATTACTCCCGTGCTGGGCGTTGTTTCAATGGGCGAGGGCTCAAGCTTTGTAATGGCTGACATTCCCGGACTTATCGAGGGCGCGTGGAAGGGTACGGGGCTCGGTCACCAGTTCCTAAGGCATGTTGAGCGATGCAGAATGCTTGTCCATATTGTCGATGTTTCGGGCAGCGAAGGGCGCGACCCTAAGGAGGACTTTCTGACCATCAACTCCGAGCTTGAAAAGTTCAATCCCGAGCTTGCCGAGCGGCCTATGGTCGTAGCCGGCAACAAGTGCGATATGGCTACGGACGAGCAGATTGAGGACTTTAAAAAGTTCGTAAACGATAAGGGCTACGATTTCTTCCCGATCATGGCGGCTATCCGTTATGACGTAGACCCGCTGCTGAAAAAGATCCAGGAAATGCTGTCAAAGCTTCCGCCAATAGCGAAGTACGAGGCTGAGCCTGCTCCCGTTGTGACGGTAGAGGACTTTGACGACCACACCGTTACCGTCAAAAACGTAAACGGCGTTTATGTTGTAGAGGCTGACTGGCTGCTGCAGGTTATGCGCGGAATCAATTTTGACGACTACGAAAGCCTCAACTATTTTCAGAAGGTGCTTGTAAACGGCGGAGTTATTGAGGCTCTGCGCCAAAAGGGCGCGCAGGACGGCGACACCGTCTCGATTTACGACATTGAATTTGACTTTATGGAGTAGAGCGGATTATGCATAATAAAACCGATGAATTTTCTCCGCTTACGCTCGCTTTTGTGGGCGACGGAGTTTATGATTTGCTTGTGCGCGAATACCTTGTAAGGCTTGCAAACCGTCCCGTGGGCGAGCTGAATAAGGTAAAGGTGGCAATGGTGAACTGCAAAAGTCAGGCTCAGTTTGCCGCAAAACTTATGCCGAGCCTCAGCGAAAAGGAGACGGCGGTTTATAAGCGCGGAAGAAACGCGGCTCCCAAGTCTACCGCCAAAAACGGCACCCTTGCCGAATATCACAGCGCTACGGGCTTGGAATGCCTGTTCGGGTACTTGTACCTCAACGGCGAAAAAGACCGCATAGACGAGCTGTTCAAGCTGATTACAGAGCTTGACATTAACTAATTAAATGCCGGACAGAGCGATCGTAGATACCGTCTCTGCCCGGCTTTAGTTTTTTGCCGCCGCTCTCCCAATATTACCATAATTACAAAATAACTTTATGTTCTTAGTAAAAATGGAATAATGTGGAATATTGAGTGCAGCGGTCGTTGCCACGACGGGGCAATACGCGCAAGCGTGACGCTTGACCCACGACGCGAATCATACGTTTGCAAAAAAGGTTACCGTTACTCCCGCGTTATGAAGCGCCGTTATACCGAGCTTTCCTATAAACCGACTTTTCCAAAGGCGCGCTTCCTGCCGCGTGGCGGTCGCGTGACGCGACGGACAGTACGCGAATCAGATGTTTGCAATAAACAAAACTTCCGTTCCCGCGATTTATGTTGCGCCGTTATACCGACCTTTCCTACAAATCGATTTCTCCAAAGGCGCGCCGGATAAAACCTCAGGTTTTCTCTTGTTAAATTTTTTTGTTTGTGTTATAATAAATTTAATACATTTTTTACGGAAAGATGGTGATTTTAATTGCATAAAAGAATAATAGCGTCCCTTTTAGCCGCTTTAATGATGACGGGCGCGGCGGTTTCCCTGAGCGGCTGCGGAGAGAACAAGAGCAGCTCGTCAAATTCGGGCGGTAGTTCCGATGACGGCAAAAAGCCTTCTCTTGCGGCAAATACAGCCGACGGCTCGATTTTGCAGACTTTCAGCTGGGACTTCAACACAATCAGGGAATCCATGCCCGATATTGCGGCGGCGGGCTTCTCGGCAATTCAGACATCTCCCGTTAATGCCTGTCTTGCGGGCGAAGGCGGCGGAATGGAGCTTTACGGCGACGGAAAATGGTACTACCATTACCAGCCGACCGACTTCACAATAGGCAACTATCAGCTCGGCACACGCGACGAATTCAAGGCGATGTGCGACGAGGCTCACGATTACGGCGTTAAGGTGCTTGTAGACGTTATTGCCAACCACACTACGCCTGACCTCGCTTCGGTTTCCGATGACTTGGTAAAGGCGGGCGGAGGCAGCTTTGAAACGCTTTTCCATAAGAATAACGCTAAGGATATTTCGGACTACGGCGACAGGCTTTTGTGCACCACCGCTAAAATGGGCGGCCTGCCCGACATCAACACCGAGCGCCCGTCATTCCAGGAGTACTTCTTCAAGTTTATTAACGACTGCATTGACTGCGGAGCGGACGGCTTCCGCTACGATACCGCCAAGCATATCGGACTGTCCGACGACCCCAAGGAGGATGACGGATTTAAAAACGACTTCTGGGAAAAGGTTAAGACCGATACCAAGGACTATGAAAAAAAGTTTATCTACGGCGAGGTCTTGCAGGGCGATAACGACAGAATCGAGGATTACATCAAAGAAATCGGCAGAACTACCGCAAGCGTTTACGGCAGCAAGATCCGCTCGGCTCTGGTCAATAGGGTGCTCGATACCTCGGCTGTTACCGAGTATTGGCTGGGCGACGCGCCGCTTAATATGGTAACCTGGGTCGAATCCCACGATACCTACATCAACGAAGGCACATGGCGCGAGCTTTCAAATGAGCAGGTTATGCTTGGCTGGGCTGTTATCGCCTCTCGCAAGGACGGCACTCCGCTGTTTTTCTCGCGCCCATATAACTGCACCGACGAAAACGAGTGGGGCATGAACCGCATAGGCGCTCAGGGCGACGATATGTATAAGGACAGCCGAGTAAGCGCGGTCAACTTCTTCCGCACCGCCATGATCGGCGAGGACGAAACGCTTGTCAACCC
>ONCY01000091.1 GCA_900316435.1 uncultured Eubacteriales bacterium
TTTGCTTATTGGAGCGTAGTTCAGAACAACAAAGAGGTTGCAAGGTGCTTTGAAAGAAAGTTTAACCTCCGTGTAACGGGCGACAGCGTTGTTACCGCTCAATACGGCGAAGCTGAAAACTTAGTCACCTTAAGTGAAGCAGAAATCAGCCGTCAGCAGTTTACCGAAAACGGAACCAAAAAAGACCTGCTTTATGCCGACTTTATTACGGCGTATATGGACAAGCAGGAAATGAAGCTCAGCCAAAAGACCGGCAGCGAGTACAAGACCGGAATGATCGTTCAGTACAGCCCGGATGTAAAGGTCGCAAAGGAGAACGCGCCCGGAGCAACACTCAGTGCAAGCGACAAGATTGAATTTGCAAACGGCGATTTGCTCAGCAAGGAAAACGCAAAGACAATAGCAAACGGCGGAACAGTTGGCGGCAAATACTCGTATCTTACCGCTCCTATCGATAATACCAAGTACAACGACAAAAACCGTCTGAATAAGTCGCTGGTATTCACCAATACCGAAACGGCTCGCCGTCTTGTGCTCTGCGCTTACTATTATGTCTATAATGTAAAGACGGACGAGATAGAGATGACAGCTCCGGTTTACTTCTATTTGTATGACGCCGGCAATGCTATTGTTGAAGAAAGCTGAGGAGGATAATATTATGCAAGAATATAATAGAACCGACCTTATAATAACGGAATTCGATTCAGAGGACGTAATAACCACAAGCAGTCCCGAGGGTGCTATCAACAACGACAACAACAGCGATAACCCGTTTGAGTTGTGATAATTGAATAAAACGAAATCCCTGTTCACGCGAGCAGGGATTTTCCATTATATTATATTATTTTTTTCAGCGCGGCGTTTACCGGCAAGGCGATAAGCGTTGCGGCGGCGCATTTAATAAGGTCAACGGGAATAAACGTTGCGGCAACAAGCTTGAATGCGGTCGCGAAATCCTTTCCCGAAAAGTTCATAAAGCCCAGAATACCCGGAAGGTAAATGCAGGGAATACCGACTAAAACCGCCGCAAGAATATAGCGGAGAAGCGTCAGCTTGCCCTCGCCTTTGCCTTTGAGCAGGCTTACAAAAAATGCGGCGATAATAAAGCCGATTATAAATCCGCCTGTCGGCCCTGCTAATGCGCCGAAGCCGCTTTGATAACCCGCAAAAACAGGCAGACCTATCAAGCCGATTATCGTATAAATCACCTGAGCCGCCAAAGCCTGCAGGGGCTTTAGAATCAACGCGATAAGTATTACCGCAAATACCTGCAAAGTAAAGGCTATATTGAACGCCGTCGGTATCGACAGTGGAGAGAGCACGCACAAAAGCGCCGCGCATACCGCTGTTTGGGTTACGGAAATAGTTGTTTTACGGATATTGATTTTCGATTTATTCATATTGTCAACCTTCCTTTTGTTTTATGTTGACATTATATATCGTCAAAAACTATTTGTCAACCGCACTGGTGAAAAAGGTTGACTATAAAAACGTTGAAATAAAAAATGATTCGTGCTATAATAAGCGGGAAAGAGGGAATAATATGAAAAAATGTGACTACTGCGCCAAGGAAATAACGTATTTTGAGCAGTTTTGCTGCGAAGAATGCGAGCAGAAACACAAAAAATATTACGATGACAGCGAGCGCCACTCAAAAAAATTTATGGTATTAAACACCATTTTTGTTTTCGCTATTCCGATAGGATTGTTTTTTGGGGCGTTCAATAAGTTTGTCGGCATTCCGATGGCGGCGATTTGCTGCGTTCTGCTGGGAATAATGCTTATTCTGCTTCCGATGCCCACCGAGGGAATGATTAAAAAACGCAAGCTTAAAAACGCGATAAAGGTCAGCAGGATCTTCGGAGGCGTTGTTATCGGACTTGGGTTCCTGATTTTTGGTTTGATTTTTATTTTGCCGTAAAAATTGTATAAAACAAAAATTAGCGTCAATACTATTACTATCATTCTATAAGGAGGATTTGGAATGTTAGATAAAATTGCTTTGACGCTTTTGATTATCGGCGGCCTTAACTGGGGCAGCATCGGTATTTTTCAGTTTGATTTGGTCGGCTTTATCGGCGGCGGACAGACCGGCGTTATCAGCAGGATCATCTATATCGTAGTTGCTTTGGCTGCTATCTGGTGCATTTCGCTTTTGTTCCGCGACACCCGTGATACGGTAGTCCGTGACAGACATCCGCGCTCAATGGAAGGATAATCAGGCATATATATGATATTAAGGGTCGGCTTTTCAGCCGGCCCTTTTCCGTTTGGTTAAAAATATATAAAAAATGGATATTTGCTTGTTTTTTGACCGCAAAATGTGATATTATAAAGTATAAATCAACGGAGGGAAGATTTATGGACGCGATAATGAGTTTTTTTGACTCGATAGATGAAGTGATGTATTACCCGGTACTGATTATTGTGTTAGCTGCTGCCGGACTGTTTTTTACATTCAGAACGCGAGGTGTTCAGATAAGGCTGTTCGGCACGGCGTGCAAGCTTATAGTTGAAAAGCCCTCGTCAAAGCAAAAGGTCTCGTCATTTCAGGCGCTTATGGTATCAACCGCGTCGCGCGTAGGAACCGGCAATATCGTCGGAGTTTCCACGGCGATTTGTCTGGGAGGCCCCGGAGCGTGCTTCTGGATGTGGCTGATGTGTCTTATAGGCGCGTCGTCCGCGTTTATAGAGAGCACGCTCGCTCAGATATTCAAGCAAAGGACAAGGATGGAAACTATTTCGGAGGCCCCGCTTATTACATTGAAAAAGCGCTTAAGCTTCCGATCATAGCCGCGGTTTTTTGCGTTTTTCTTATAGCTACATACGCGTTTGGGTTTAATCTGCTCTGCTCTTACAATCTTCAAAGCACATTTCAGGCGTACAGCTTTTACGACTCGCAGTGGACGCCTGTTATCGTCGGCTCGGTGCTCGCCGTAGCCGTAGGGTTCTGCGTAATGGGCGGCGGCAAGCGTATTGTGCGCCTTACCGAAAAGGTAGTGCCCGTTATGGGAATAGCATATGTGCTTGTATCGCTTATCATTATTTTCGCTCACGCCTCAAATATCCCAAATACCTTCGCGGTCATTTTTGAGGACGCTTTCAATTTCCGCGCAATCTTCGGAGGACTTACCGGCTCGTGCCTGGTTTACGGAATCAAGCGCGGCTTGTATTCAAATGAAGCGGGCGTAGGCTCGGCTCCCAACGCTTCGGCTTCCGCGGATGTTTCTCATCCCGTAAAGCAGGGGTTGGTGCAAACGGTTTCGGTATATATTGACACAATGCTTCTCTGCACTGCTACCGCTCTTATGTGCATAAGCTCAGGCGTTGCCCGTGTTGCCGATGACAATTACGCCGGTGCTCCGTATGTTCAAAAGGTAGTGTCAACCGTTTTGGGCGATTTCGGACCCGTTTTCATCACCGTTGCTATGGTGCTGTTTGCTTTCACTACGCTTATCGGAAACCTGTATTATGTCGATAACGCGCTGGCGTATCTCAACCATAAAAAAACGCCTTCAAAGGTATTTATGCGCATATTCTACTCGTTCTGTGTGCTGATAATCTTTTTTGGCGCTCTTGTTCCCATGGACTTTGCGTGGACAATGGCTGATATCACAATGGGCGGCATGACACTTATCAATATCCCGTGCTGTCTTATACTTTCGGGAATCGCGATCAAAGCGCTCAGAGATTTTGAGTCGCAGAAAAAGCGCAGGCTTAACCCGACGTTCAGGGCGCGCAACATCGGGCTTGACGAAAGCAAAATGAGCTGTTGGACAGAATCCGATGACTGACGGATTACAAACAGCGGCAAAAGGAAATTTACATGAAATATTTTATTGATTTTGAGGCTACGCAGTTTTCGGGCGAGATCATCTCTATAGGCTGCGTCGATGAAAACGACAGACGGTTCTATACGCTTGTTAAGCCCGAAAGCCCCGAAAAAATCACTGAGTTTATCCTCAATTTAACGGGAATCAGCCGTGAGGAGCTTTTGCAGGCGCCGACGGCTGACGAGGCGTTTACACAGCTGCTCGGATGGCTCGACAAAACCTCGGTTGTCAGCTTTTACTGCTACGGAGACAGCGATGCGCATTTTTTGGAGCGTACCCTGCAGCATTTGCACACCTTCGAGGCTCAGGTAGGACTCAGCGTTGTAAGAAGCGCGCTTATTGATTTTTCGGTTGATGTCAGAAAGCATTTTTCGCTCAAGCACAGCATCGCTTTAAAAAAGGTTATAAGCTACTTTCGCGGTGAAAATGTGGAACAGAACCACAATTCGCTTACCGATGCATTGTTTTTAAAAGAGATATATGAAAAGTCTCAAAACGAGGTAGTTACCGAGTGCCCGTTCCCCGAGTATCAGAGCACAGCTAATCTTCCTAAAATCAAAAGGCGGATATGCGCGGTCAGGGGCAATGTAAAAATGGAGTTCGCTTCATTCAGCAAAGCGGCAGACTGGGTAATGAGCGAGTTTTTGTCGATGGGGGATAAGGTAAACGATAAAACAAAGTCAAAGGTGTGCAGCAGGATAATGGTCGCCTCAGAAAAAGACAGACCATACTGCGGCTTCTCGTGGAGCGTAGGAACCCGGCATTTGGAATAAAGAAGCAGCGTGACGCTGCACCCAATCCCGCCTTTGGAAAGCCTCGTTTTAACGGAAACACCTGTGAAACGGCGGGGTCAAAACAAAGCAGTTTTCTATACAGAAAAAATAAAATAAAGGACTTCCAAAAAGGCGAACGTGGTTGTCCTTTATTTTATAATCACAGTCTATTTTTTATTGGGAACAGCGTCAGCTCATTATTATCGTAACAAATACCAAGAAAAATCTCTTTCGCGTGCTTGTAACCCTGATTTGCCATTTCTTTTTTCAGCCATTCAATGCTCAGCCCTTTTCTTTTAAGGTTGTCGTTCAAAATTCTTCCGTCCATAATAATTTCCGTTCCGATATGTTCGGGCTGCGGATTCAGCTTAATATCCTCGGGATTCAGCGGACGTTTTGTGCTGACGGGCAAAATAGAAAGCTTGCCGTTGTATTCGAAAACGGCGGTCTGAATATCATTCAGATTAAAATAGCCTTCCTGACGGCACAAGAGCAGAAATTCGCTCAGCTCCAGCTTAGCTTTTTTCATATTCTCACGGTACAGCTTGCCGTTATTCAAAATGATGGTGGGCGTTCCGTTAATGAATTTTCGGGTTCGCTGCATTGCTCTTGTCGCAAAGCTTAAACCGACTGTCACAGTGCCGAACACGAACATTGATATTGTCGGCTTCCACCATGGTTTGTCCAGCGTGGTTGCGAGCTCCGCGGCGATTGAGCCGATAGTGATACCTGTAATATAGTCGAAAAATTCAAGCTGTGCGACCTGCTTGTGACCGATAACTTTTGCTATCAAAAAGAGCGCGGCGGCGGATAACAGCGACGCGAGGATAACCTTTATTACTTCCATACTATCCCTCCGTACAACGGATAGTATGCTCGGATAAACGGCGAATTATGCTTTGGCGTTTTCACATATCGCGCGTTGGGCGGCAATGGTAGCCAGCGTGTCGCCTAATTGTACCAGTACAGCGGATAATAAAGACAGCTCAACATCGCTGAGTTTGCATGCGACAGCGTTTGCGACAGCCGTGATCGAAGCGGTCAGTTCGCACGAATTCATTTTATCATTCCTTCCGTATCAAACTTATTATTCAGTATTATACTATGTAGAAAAACAGGAAAAGACAGCTTCGGATACTCCAAAGCTGTCTTTTCTCAATTCTGCAAATCTGCCGCCGGTCTGTTATTTTCGAGATTATCCCGCGCAAGGTCGGTGTCGATTTCCTTGTAAATCGCCGATATCGGCTTTTCATGCCGATAAGGTGTTGTATGAAACACCTTTTGCGACGGCGCCGCTGTTCCTGCAATAATCGGATTGGCTGTATCCTTGCCTTGTTTTGCCTTTCCCTGAATTTCAGAAACTGCTGCCTGATTGTTTCTCGGTTTTGTATGCGTTCGCTCGGGACGCTTCATGCCTTTTTTCGCCATATTATCACCTCACAAATATTGTGGATGAAAAATGAGCTTTTATTCTGCGCGTATGGTACCGCAGGCGATTTTTTCTCCGGCGTCACCCGATGGCTGTGTGCGGAAGTCGTCAGAGCCAAAGTGGATAATAACCGTTCTGCCGATGATTTCCCTCACTCGGAAGCGGCAGGTTTTGACTGTCATTGAAGCGTTACCGCCGCAGGATAACAGAGGCGGTAAATCTCCAATGTGCGACGGATGCGGACGATTCTGCGGATTCAGATGACCTCCGACATTCGGGAAGCTTTCTCCGCCGCAATTCTTTCCCTCGTGAATGTGAAATCCGAAAAAGCCAGATTCGTTTTTCGGGAGACCGAAAATCTCTGCTTTTACAAGAACCCCGTCATTTTCCTGAAAGAACAATACTTTTCCCCGAAGATCAGGATAAAGGACTTTGATTTCTCTTATCAGCCTACCATCAACAAAGATCAGGTTATGGATTTTATGAGCCTTCGCTTTATTGAAAGCAAAACAAATATCATTTTTATCGGGTCAAGTGGTGTTGGCAAAACACATCTCGCCACCACAATCGGAATTGAGGCCGCAAGCAAGCGGATATCCACATATTTTATTAACTTTGCCGTGCTTATGGAAAAGTTCAAGCAAGCGGCAAAAGAGAACAGGGTCGAGAAAGTTGTCAAGCACTATCTGAAATACACTGTTTTAATCATTGATGAAATCGGCTATTTGCCTGTTGACAAGGACGCCGCATTCGGGTTCTTTCAGCTTATCGCTGCAAGATATGAATTCAGACCTACCATCCTGACAACCAATCAGCCGTTTTCAAAATGGCCAGATGTCTTCGGTGATGCGGTCATAGCCAACGCCATCATCGACCGTCTGGTTCATCACTGTGATATTGTCAAAATCACCGGCCATTCTTACCGTATTAAAATTGTACATTTTAAATGAGCGTTTTTCGACATTTTCACTTGACATTTACAGCGTTCTCATAAAATCACTTCCTTCTGCCATTATTATATGTCAGAAGCTGGCGCAGCTCAATTTTGCGAACGAACTACCACCATACCGCACACCTAACTCTGTTAGCAGGATTTTTGAGGGATTTTTCCTGCTGTTAGCAAAAAGGCGATTTTTGTTAGCAAAAACGTCGATTTTCTGCTAACATCTGTTAGATAACCGCCCACTTTTGTTAGCACGATTGGATAAGCGGAAGCCGTAAAAAGAGAAAAGCCGCTTTCGATGAAAAATCATCAAAAACGGCTTAAAATGGCGTCCTCGGCGGGATTCGAACCCACG
>ONCY01000128.1 GCA_900316435.1 uncultured Eubacteriales bacterium
TCAGCTTGCCTTCCTGCACCTTTTCGGCGTTATTCCACAGAGTTACAAACACATCAGCTGTGACTTCCTCAACATCCTCTTTCGAAAGGCTTGCTTTTGCCGTGTTGTAAACTACGGAAGCCACAAACCGCGAGTACTGTTCTATTATCTGCGACAATGCTTTTTCGTCATGTTCTTTCAGCTTTTGAACCAGCCTGTCCCGCATGAAGCTTATCCCCCTTTGCTCAGCTTTTGAAGCACTTCTATTTATTATAACATCATTCATCAGCGTTTGGGTGCAAAAATAATAAAAAAAGCAAGCCGACGCAAAAACAACAATCCCCGAAAACCGCACAAAAAAACGGTTTTCGGGGATTGTTCTATTTAATGAATCAATTTCTCAATTTCTTTTGGCTTTAACACCCTGCCGACAGACACGACTTTTTCGTTTACTACAAGTACAGGCATTGACATTGCGCCATACTGTACCACCTTCTCCATATCGGTAATGTACTCGACATCTACATCAAGCCCCTGATTTTGAACAGCCTGCTTTGTATTTTCATACATCTGATGACATGATTTACAGCCTGCGCCGAGAACCTTAATACTCTGCGCATCGGTTTTTTTCGAACAGCAGCATGCTTCTTTTGAGCCGTCTTTCTTTTTAAAAAAAGACATAATAACCTCCGCTAAATTAGAAAATATTGTAACGCGTTAAACGCATAACCCACAAGAATAATTCCTCCTGTACAGATTGCGATAAATATTCCGAGAAGCTTTGCCTTGACCGCCTTTTTAAGCATTATCATCGACGGCAGCGAGAGCGTTGTAACAGCCATCATAAACGACAGCACTACGCCCAGCATCGCACCTTTTCCGAGCAAAGCCTCGGCGATCGCAATTGTCCCGAATATATCGGCATACATCGGGATACCGCATACGGATGCAATAAAAACTCCGAACGGATTGTTGTTTCCGAGAACGTTAACAATCCATTCTTCAGGTATCCAGTTATGAATGACGGCTCCGATTCCGACACCGATCAAAATATACGGAAAGACCTTTTTGGCTGTTGACAACATCTCGCCCCACGCGTATTTCAATCTGTCTTTAAAACGCAATTTCTCTTGCGGTATATCAAGCTGCTTTGCGTTTTTTATATAGTCCTGCACCTGATTTTCGAGGTGCAGCTTTTCAATCAGCGTACCGCCCGCTACGGCAATAACCAGCCCCAGTACAACATAAGCAACAGCAACCTTCCATCCGAAAATGCTCATAAGCAGTACAAGGCTGCCCAGATCAACCATAGGTGACGAAATCAAAAAAGAAAAAGTTACCCCAATAGGAAGTCCAGCGCTTGAAAAACCGATAAACAGCGGTATTGACGAGCAGGAGCAAAACGGCGTTACTGTTCCCAGCAAAGCCGCTATAATCCTGGCGCCGAGCCCGTTATATCGCCCGAGCAGCCTTTTGCTCCGTTCGGGCGGGAAATAGCTTTGGATATATGAAATAATCATTATTAAAAAGCCGAGCAGCAACATGATTTTTACCGTATCATATATAAAAAAACAAATGCTGCCGCCGAGCCTTTCATTGATGTCAAGGCCGCAAAGAGTGAGCAGGTTTCCAATCAGGCGATTGAGCCATTGCATACCGAATATTTCATTCTGAATAAAGCTCCACACTTTATTCATCTCCCGCAAGCATCTCAGAAACGATTTGAGCAGCAGTCCTTACCATTTCGGGACACAGCTTTCCAAACAGCCCGTTCTCTGCCGCGTAAGCCTTACCTTCGGCGGTGGATAGGTCACAACCGAGTATCTCACGGCAGATATATGAACCTTTGCGCCTCTCAAATTCTTCGAGGAACTGCACCGCCTTCGCGTTTTCCGCGGCGCGGCTTTCAAGGTCATCAGCGTCATATTGTCCGTACTTCATTCCGAGAACCATCAGAGCTCCCGTGCAAGCGCCGCAGACTTCTCCTTTATTCATTCCTCCGCCAAAGCAGCCGCCTATTTGCAAAGCCTGTTTCTCTGAAATTCCGAATTGCTCCGAAAAAGCGGCAAAAACCGCTTGAGAGCACACAAACCTCTGTTCAAATAACTCCGTAGCTTTCATAACATTATCCATTTTATCTCCTCCTATAAATACATTTAGATATATCTATGTATGCACTTTGTTTTAAGCCGTATCGAAATACGGCTTTCGGATTATTCTTTCTTACCGCAATCGCATCTTTCTCCCGAAAAAGCAGTTAATTCTTTAAGACATTCCATAGCAGCCTGCACGCCCTCAGCAGAAATGGAATAATGCATCCACTTGCCCTGCTTTCGCCCGACAACAATCCCCGAATCACAAAGCACCTTCATATGGTGGGACATAGTCGACTGCGTTACATTGATACCGTCATTGAGATGACAAGCGCATTTTTCACCCGATTGCAATAGCTTAAGAATTTTAATTCTGTTTTCGTCGCAGAGCGCCTTAAACACTTCTGCGATTCTTTTATCTGTCATTTCCATAACGCCCACCTCATATCGAACATTGTCTATATATTATTATATAGACATTTTTCTATTTGTCAATAGTTTATTTATAGTTTTTTGACTTTCATAAAAAACAAAACAGGCAGCCTCGTCAAGACCGCCTGTGAACGTATTATTTCAGCGTATTAATCAAGCTTGTTGCCGCAGCCTGAGCAAAAGCGGTCAACGCCCAAGACAACAGGCTTTCCGCAGTTTGAGCAAAAACCGGGGGTGCCTTCAGTCGGTGCTGTCTGAGGCTGAGCGGGTGCTGCCTGAGGCTGAACCGGTGCTCCCTGCTGAACTGCCGCTGCCTGGGGTTGGAGCGGAGTGCCGTCCTCGTTTATTGCGAACATCTCGTTATGACGGAGCGGCCCCTTGCAGTTCGGGCAATAAACGAATCCGTCGGGGTACCACGGTCTGAAATCGAGGTTGTAGTCTGTGTATCTTACCAGTGTGCGGCAGTGATAGCAGGTCTGCTGATATGTAAGCCCGCTGTGCCAAAGTGCTCTTTTAAATGCCATTATGTTGCCTCCCTAAATACTTTTATTCAAGGTTTTAGATTTTGTTGCGATTATATTTTACCATTATTGATTCCGTTTTTCAACCTGATTATTAATATTTTTTGATTTCGGCAGTCAAGCTTTTTTACCGATAAACCTTTTCAATGAATTTATAGGCACATTCGGGAAAAGAGCACAAAAATGTTCCAGGATCCTGTCAAAGGATTCATCTGGACTGCGGCTGTAAACTCTTTCGGTAAAGCTGCTGCCCATAAAAGCTTCGGGTGTGGAATACTCGGCGACGCCCCAGCCGTATGGCTTGCCGAATTTATCATTCATATACACAAAATCGCTGATGATAACATAGCCCTGTGACTGCAAGC
>ONCY01000006.1 GCA_900316435.1 uncultured Eubacteriales bacterium
CTTGCCGTAAACAACGTTTGAGGTGATTGTGAGGATAGAAGTTGTCGGCTCGGAATTGCGGTAGGTGTGGTGCTCGCGCACCTTCTTCATAAACGCCTTAAGCAGCCAGATAGCGATTTCATCGGCGCGCTCGTCGTCGTTGCCATAGCGCGGGAAGTCGCCCTCGATCTCGTAGTCCTCAATAAGTCCCTTGTCGTTGCGGATAGCCTTTACTTTTGCGTACTTAATAGCGCTGAGTGAATCTACAACGTGCGAGAAGCCCGCGATACCCGTTGCGAAGGTGCGGCGGGTGTAGGTGTCGATAAGCGCCATCTCCGCGGCTTCATAGTAGTACTTGTCGTGCATGTAGTGGATCAGGTTGAGGGTGTTTACATACAGCTCAACAAGCCAGCTCATCATGGCGTTGAACTTGTGCATAACCTCGTCATAGTCGAGGTACTCGGAAGTTATCGGCGCTATTTCGGGGCCGATCTGCTCCATTGTTGTAATCTCCACGCCGCCGTTGGGGGCAAAAATCAGGCACTTTGCAAGGTTTGCGCGCGCGCCGAAGAACTGGATTTCCTTACCGGTCTGAGTGGCGGAAACGCAGCAGCAAATGCTGTAGTCGTCGCCCCACACAGGACGCATTACGCAGTCGTTTTCATACTGAATGGAAGAAGTGTTTACGGAAATTTTAGCCGCGTACTTTTTGAAGCTTTCGGGTAATCTTGACGACCAGAGAACCGTAAGATTCGGCTCGGGAGCGGGTCCCATGTTTTCGAGGGTGTGCAGGAAACGGAAGTCGTTTTTTGTTACCATGTGTCTGCCGTCCATGCCGATACCCGCCATTTCAAGCGTTACCCATACGGGATCGCCCGAGAACAGCTCGTTGTAGGACGGAATACGCGCGAATTTTACCATGCGGAATTTCAGAACGAGGTGGTCAATAAGCTCCTGAGCCTCGCTCTCGGTGATTCTGCCCTCCTCGAGGTCGCGGTTGATGTAGATATCAAGGAAGGTGGAGATTCTGCCGACGCTCATAGCGGCGCCGTTCTGGGTTTTAATAGCGGCAAGATAACCGAAGTACAGCCACTGAACAGCCTCCTTGGCAGTCGTTGCGGGATTTGAAATATCGTAGCCGTAGATTTCCGCCATTTTTTTTATGCCCTTGAGGGCGCGAATCTGCTCGGCGATTTCCTCTCTGAGGCGGATATGCTCCTCGCTCATATTTCTGCCGCCGCAGTAGAACAAGTCCTTTTCCTTCATCTTGGTGAGGTAGTCAATGCCGTAAAGGGCTACGCGGCGGTAGTCACCTACAATTCTTCCTCTGCCGTAAGTATCGGGCAGACCTGTGATAACGTGGCTGTGGCGCGCGCGGCGCATTTCGGGAGTATAAGCGTCAAAAACCGCCTGGTTATGGGTTTTGTGATATTCTGAAAAGATTTTTGTCAGCTCGGGATTCACCTGATAGCCGTAGGTTGAAGCCGCCTGCTCTGCCATCTTTATTCCGCCGTAGGGCATAAACGCGCGCTTTAAGGGCTTGTCCGTCTGAAGTCCTACGATCTGCTCAAGCTCCTTCATGCTCTCGTCGATATATCCGGGGCCGTAGGATGTCAGCGATGAAACGACTTCGGTTTCGCATTCAAGAACGCCGCCTCTTTTGCGCTCCTCTTTTTGAAGCTCCTGAAGGCGTCCCCAAAGCCTGTCGGTCGCCTCGGTAGGCGCTGCCAAAAAGCTTTCGTCGCCGTCGTACATGGTGTAGTTACTCTGAATGAACTCGCGGACGTTGATGTCCTCTTTCCATTTTCTGCCTGTAAAGCCTCTCCAGGCTACTTTTTTTACTTCTTCAGGAATCGTTACTAACATCTTCTTCTCCTCCCATTATTGTATATCCTTAAATCTCGCCGCGCAGGATTCTTTCCGCGTTCTTTACGCGTTCGGCGCTTGGCGGCTGCGTGTTGTCAAGTGTATATGGAATGCCGAGCTCCTTCCATTTGTAAGCGCCCATTGAGTGGTACGGAAGCACCTCGATCTTTTCAACGTTGTCAAGCGTTTCAATAAAAGCTCTTGTGCGGCGCAGGTACTCGTCGCTGTCAGTGATGTCAGGCACAAGAACATGCCTTATCCAAACGGGCTTTTTAAGCTCGTTTAAGTATTGCAGCATGTCGAGAATATTATCATTTCCTCTCCCCGTAAGGCTTTTATGCTGCTCGTTGTCTATGTGCTTTATGTCTACAAGAAACAGGTCAGTAAGCTCAGCGAGCAAATTAAATTTTAAAAGAAACGGCTCAGTTCGCTTAAACGGCTGCCCTGCTGTATCGACGCAGGTATTTATTCCGCGCAGATTAGCCTTTTTAAAAAGGTCAAGCAAAAAGTCGATTTGCAGCAGCGGCTCTCCCCCACTGACGGTGATTCCGCCGTCGCTGCCCCAGTAGGAGCGGTAGCGCTCGGCTCTGTCCAAGAGCTCGTCTGAACTCATCTTTTTGCCCGCGTCCTTCCTCCATGTGTCGGCGTTGTGGCAGTAGCGACAGCGCATGTCGCAGCCCTGAACAAAAATCAAAAAGCGGACGCCCGGCCCGTCAACCGAGCCAAAACTTTCAAGGGAATGAATATTGCCTGTAATCATATCATCCTCAACAACTATATATAGTGTTTTATTATATGTCTACGCCTATTATACACATAAAAAGCCGCCGGGTAAAGCCCGACAGCTCAGTTTTTTTGCCAAAAAATGAATTTCGTAGGAAATGATATTTTATATTGATTTCCAAAGATTTTTTTAGGGTGTTTTTGTGTATTCGCTCCTGTGCGCGTCGTCGTAAACCTTGCACGGAGTATTGAGGTCAAGGTAAGCAATGTCGTGGTGCGGCACGCGCTGATCCTCGGGCGGAGGCGTCATGTAATCGCCGAACACAAGTCCGAGGTACTCCTTATAGCCCGAAGCTACGGGAAGCTCGATTCCCTCAAAGGTGACGTGGTCTATACCGTCGTAAATGCGCTTGGGGTACTTGACCTTCATCCAGTGCGGTCCCGAACAGAGCTCGGTCATGTATTGATTTTCCTCGCGCTTGTACTTTTTCATGTGCTTTTCCGCTGTGCGCCAAAGCTTTCTGCGTATTTTTTTGCCGCGGAAAATGCCCAGAAGAATCTTGCTGCCCAAGGCGATAACGCCGCCGTGATTTTCGGGTACGACCTGAGCCAAAAACAGCGAGTAAATAATCGTATGAAAGTACTGCATTTTACGGGCAAATTTCCCGTCAGGGCAAACGTCGAGCGGAAAAACGTCGATAACAAGTCCGTGCGGAATATCAACGTCGGTCTGGTTAGCCTTTACCATGGTGTAGTTGGTGTCGGTAACGGTTGCGAAGATATTGCCCGTAAACATGTGGTCGCCGGTTTTGAGCAGGCGGAACCTGCCGTCGGGATACTTTTCCTGCCAAAGCACGCAAAGCCGCTCATAGTCATCTCTGGGCAGCAGCACGTCAACGTCGTCATCCCAGGGGATAAAGCCGCCCGTACGGAGCGCACCGATAAGACCTCCTCCGATAAAATAAAAGGTCAGATTGTTTTCCTCGCAAAACTGCTTAAAAAACCTTAGCATATCAAGCTGAGCAAGCTGCAGCTCCCTGAGCTGCTCAGGAGTGAGCTTT
This sequence comes from uncultured Eubacteriales bacterium, assembly GCA_900316435.1. Lineage (GTDB taxonomy): Bacteria > Bacillota > Clostridia > Oscillospirales > Acutalibacteraceae > Ruminococcoides. The sequence continues at coordinate 3,630 of ONCY01000006.1, forward strand.
ACCAATTGTGTTTCCATATTCACCTCAAATTCCGCCGAAAATCAAAAAGCAAACGCCCATGAGCAACGGCTGATGAATCAAATAAATCCAAAGCGTGTAACGCCCAATAAAATCAAGCACGGAAATTTTGATTTTGAAAAAACGCTCCCATTGCAGTACGCACACCGCTCTCCAAAGGAAAAATCCGCAAACAAACAGAAAAAGCCAGGCAAAAAGCGGAAAATAATCGGCGGAGAAAAAGTCGCTGTTATGTATTCCGAATGCGGCAAAATAATTTGTGCGGTAAAGCGGATCGGGCAGCTCCAAAAGGCTTACGTCAAAAAAACCCACATATTGATTTGATACGCCGTAAAAAAACGCGAACAGCGCAAACGATACCGCCGCTCCCGCAAAAGGATTGAGCTTTTCCAGCCATTTCCTTAACACCTGAGTCAAAATCATTGAACAGCCTATCAGGTTTAGAATTCCGAAAATGATTATCTGCTCCGGCATTATCAGCGCGGTAACCGCTGTAATAAGCAATCCGCAGGCGTTTATTATCAGTCCGCGCCGGTAAGCGTGACGCGAAAAATTGAGCGATATGCCCGATATAAGAATAAACGAAATGCAGATATACCGCTCCCACATAACAACCCACGGTTGCAGCGCCCAGCTGTAGTTATCTCCGTATACAACAAAAAAGTCGTACAGAAAATGAAACGCCAGCATATTGACAAGCGCCAGCCCGCGCAGCGCGTCTATCAGGCTGTAGCGGTTTCGGCTCACAGCTCCGAATCTCTCCATACTATTCGGGTGTTTTCGTCGACCTTTTGTTTTACAAGCTCAATGCGCTCTTTTGCGCCGCTGTTTTTGATTTTGCGCTGCCAAAACGGGATCTGAATAAGCCCAACTATTGTGCCTATACCGTACGCAATATGAAGCAGCGGAAAAATAAGCGGAAGTAGCGCAAACTGCGGCTGAATATTTTTCAGCGTGCAACAGCTTACGGAGTTTACAAAGTCAAACATTCCGTAAAGAATAAGCAGTACAAAGAGCGCGAAAGTATGCCCGAAAGCCGCAAGTATGCCGCACGTGGCGAGCATCATTACAAACAAGAACGGCGCAAAATGGAAATACGACAGGCAGCCCCTGCACTCGGACAGCGTCAAGCCTATCCACTTTCCGTTGCCGTACTTTTGCTTTATCATGTGCTTTAAGGTGTTGCGCGAATGCTGATAAGAGATTATGTCGGGGCAGCAGCACATTTTATAGCCCGCCATGCGTATGCGGTAGTGGAACTCATTGTCCTCGGTGCGACCCAAATCCTCGTTAAAACCGCCGACCTTGGCGATCACCTCGCGGCGGTACGCGGCGTGGAACAGGCTGTCCATATACTCCTTCTCGGTTGAGGGGCGGCGATAACCTGCAATCGACGAGCCGAAGAGCGAATCCTCTGCTGCAAGCAGAGTGAGCTTCCATGAGCTTACGTTTGAGCTTATGTTCGGGCGGCCGCCTCCGACAACATTCTCGCCCAAGCCGAGATTATATACATTGCGCGATACAAAATTGCGCGGAATGCGGGCGTGAGCGTCAACGCGGATTACCACGTCGCCCGTAAACACCATAAGCGCCTCGTTCCATGAGGACGCCTGATTCTTTTTCTGGCAGCGCACGATTTTTACATTGCGGAAGCCGTAATCGGTATTTTTAAAGTTCAGCATTTTTTCGTAGGTGCCGTCGTTTGACATGCTGTCAACAAACACCACCTCGATTTTGCTGTGAGGGTATTCCTGAAGCGCTATATCCCCAAATAAACCGTCAATCGCCTCAACCTCATTGTAGGCGATCATGCAAAGTGAAACTATCATACTACGCCTCCGCGTTTATCCATTGCAAAAAGCCATTTTGCGGACGTCAGCGCCGCAACCGAAAAATACGGAATGACATAAAGCGCCGGCACCACAAAAAAGCAAAGCGCAAACCAGCCTATAAAGCTGAACGCAAGCTTAAAAATATGCCTGAAATTTTTAAACGAGAAGCCGAGCATGGCAAACACGCCGTCCTTGACGCCGATATTGTCATTTAAAGCCTTAGCCATAAGCGGGAAATGCACAAACAGCATGAACACTAAAATTCTGATAAAAACGGTGACTACTCCTGCCAACACAATCAGAAACGTATCGATGTTCCACGCGGGAGTCTGAGTGAACCACGAATGGAAAAACGCGTTCAGCCAGCCATTTAGATTAAGCGCACCCGAAACGACATAATATAGCATAAACAGCAGAAGATTATACAGCACCGTTTTAAAATAGCGCCCCGCTCCCTTAAAGTAAAAAAACAAATCGGTTGACTCGCATTTCTTATTGAGCGCCGTGTTGGCGGCTGTTTTAATATAGCCGTTAAGAAGCGGCGAAAGGAAAAGTACGGCAAAAACATATGCCGATACAATCCCCACATACAGCGTCGAGCCGCTGTTATACGCTTCACCCGATTCGTAATTGATTGCTCCTGTCAGATGCAGCACAAGGTACTCAACATATTCAATTGTGAGAAATGTGAGTGCCGCAAAGCCAAGCGCGGCAATAAGCCTGCTCAAATTTCCCTTCATTGCATCGCGTGCCTGCTGCCGTATCATTTTTTCAGTTTTCATTTACATTATTCCCTTCCGTGGGCGTGTTACAGAGTATACAGGCGGTACATCGCCTCAAGGCAAATCTGCGCGTGTTTAAAGAAGTTTTCCTTGTCAACGCTTTCGTCGGCGTTATGCATGTTAATGGGGTCGCCCTCAAAATGAGGTCCGAAGGCTACTCCCCTGCCGCCGAGCTTGCGCGCGTAGGTTCCGCCGCCCGTTGTGTACATTGTAGGCTTTTCGCCCGTAACGCTCTCATACGCCGCGCTCAGCTCGCGTATAAGCGGAGAATCCGTTTCAACATACAGCGGCTTGTCGTGATGTATGACCTCGACATCAAGTCCGCTGTACTCAGCCACCGCCTTGAACTGGCGGATAACATAGTCGCCCTTTACTGTGACGGGATAGCGAATGTCAATATAAGCCTCGGCGGTGTCGCCCTCGATATGGACAATTCCGAGATTCACCGTCAGCTCACCAGAAACAGAATCGCTCATCTTAAGGCCGAGCGACCTGCCGTTTGTTTCGCAGTTGATTGCGTAGTCGATAAACGAGCACAGTGCACCGATATCGTGAACGTCATAAGCGTGAGTAATTAGGTCGATGAGCAGAGCAGCTGCGTTTTTGCCTTTTTGCGGCTCGCAGGCGTGCGAAGCCTTGCCTCTGCTTATTATCATAAGACCGTCAATGGTGTAATTGAACTCATAGTTGCCCTCGCCCGCGTCGGCAAGCCTCATAAGAAGCTGCTCGTCATAGCCCGAGGAGTCGAGCATTACATACGCCAAATCGGGAACCGCGTTTACCGCCTTGCCCGAATGGAACTGCGACAAAACCTTTGCCTCATTGAACGGAGTGCTTACGTGCAAGTGAAGAATTCCCTTTTCCGCATAGCAAATACCATAGTCGCTGTCTGGCGTAAACGCCATATCGGGCAGCGGCTGTTTTTCAAAATAGCCATTCATATCGCTCATGCCCGTTTCCTCGGCTGAGCCGAAAATAGCGCGGAGCGTGTTTTTGCCCGTTACGCCGTTTTCCTTAAGGGCGCGCAGGCAGTAAAGGTTAATAAGCGCGGCGCCCTTATCGTCGGCTATTCCCCTGCCGTAAAGTCTGCCGTCGCGCTCGGTAAGCGCAAACGGAATTACGCTCCAGTTGTTGCCCGCGGGCACAACGTCAACGTGTGAGAGTACGCCGCAAAGCTTGCCGCCCTCGCCAAGCTGCACATGTACGCTTTTGTCGGTAACAAGCTCATAGTCAAGGCCGAAATCCTGCGCGCGTTTTAGAATAAAAGCAAGTGCGCGCTCGCATTCCTCGTTCTTTTCCCTGTCGATTGACTCAATGCCCAGCAGGTATTCCAAATCCTTTAATAGTTCTTCCTTATATGCTAAAATCTTATCTCCGAATAACATATTTATCTCCTCTTTCCGCGAACGGTCGGTACGCCGTAGAATTACGGGGCGGGTAACGGGTTTGGTTTTGCCTTAAGTGTTATTGTTCTGATGTGATATTCTGCTGTTCGGCGTTCTTTTTCTTTTTGCGGACGCGGAACACAATAATTAACGTCATATAAATTACAAACGCGGCGGCGGCGCAAAGGCTTATTGCCGTGCCTGTTTTAAATCCGGGAGTATGGTAGGTAAACACAATACTGCTTTTGCCCTTGGGAACCTTTACAGCCATAAAGCCGTAATTCACCTTTTCAACATCAACGTTTTTGCCGTTGACCTTTGCCGAAAAGCCCTCGCTGTACGGTACGCTGAAAAACAGCAGGGTTTCCTTGTTTGTGCTGTTGTCAAACTCAGCCTTAAAGCCGTTCTTTGTGTACTCAAACGACGAGCAGGACTTTGCCCTGAGCCTGTTTGCCTGCTCTTTAAGGACTCCCTTTCCGAATACATAGTCGTTGACTTCGCTCTTGAAGGTTTTGGGGTCGCTCCCGTAAAGCAGGTAATACGGCTTGTCAAAGTAGCCTGTGATATCCGAGTACTTCTTCATGCAGTCGCGTGAAAGCACCATTGCGTTGAGAATCGCCTCGCTGCGGTTAGATGTTCTTACACGCTCAAATTCTTCCTCGGTAACATATGAGTCGTAGGCAAAGCCCATCGGCACATAATTTTCATTTTCATAAATCTTGAAGTCGTTGCTGGTTTTTAAGTATTTCCAACCGGGCATCTTGGTGTTGCCGTCCTTATCCTCAAAGCACTCGTCAAGGTCGGGATTGTTGCTGTCGAGCATATCGTCGAAATAATACTTGCAGCTGAACAGCGTCCGCAAGCCGTAGGCGCTGAAATCGGGGCGCGAGGCTACGTCGCGGGTAATGCCCATTTTTTCATAAAACTGCATAATTGAGGTTGAAACCGAGCTTTGAAAGCAGTTCATGCTGGGAATCTTCCAGTACATCGAGGTGTTGTCAACAGCCTCGTAAAAGTCACTGCGCACATCCTCAAGGTCGTCAATATCAATCTTATCGCGCGCGTTGACAATGTGAGATTTAATGCTGTCGGTTGTGCCGCTTACATAAACGCCGTGGCCGATTATTAGCAGTGACGAAAAAACAGCAACGCCCATCGCGCATGAAATTATCGTCACCGCAAAACCGCGCTTGTGCCACATTTTTTTGTATATCAGCACAAACACTAACAGGCTTATCATAGCCATCAGCGCGTAAAGCCAGAACTTTTCAAATGAGCTTTGAACGCCTATGCTGAAAGTTTTATTGCCGTCTTCACCTTTGGTCAGCGGCATTACGCCGATAAGCAGCGTTGCTCCCATTGTAAGTCCTACGGACCATATGATCGCACGGTTCCAGTTTGCCTCTTTATCCTCTATCGCGCGGACAGAAGCCAGTGAGAATATCAGCACAGGCATGTAGAACCAGCGCGCGTAATAAATTGAGCTGTTCATAAGCTGGAACATGCTGTTGAGTACGGGAATCATGGCGAACAACATAAGCAGGACAATCAGCTTTTTGATCCAGTCACGCTTTTTAAGCTGAAGATAGGCAATCACGCCTGTAACGCTTAAAAGCGGCAGCCAACCCGCCACAGACGCCCACTTGCAGTTTGACTCCGGCGTAAATACAGGCATAGCCGGCAAATCAGCCGGGAACAAAAAGCTGAGGATAATCAGCCAGTACTTTTGCTCTCTTGCGTAAACAAGCGACTCCCAGCCGTTGGGCAGCGAGTCAAGCCTCGGGTTGCCCATAAGCCCTATCACGCTCGGCAAAAGCACAAACGCCGTTCCGCAAAAGCCGATAACAATTTCGGCGGCGAGCAAAAGCGTATCTTTGATTCGAAATTTGCAGGTCTTTGTCAGCATTATCATAAGATAATACATCACAAGGAAAAGCGCCTGACCTACAAAGAAATAGTAGTTTACTACGCACGCCGCGAAAACCGCCACAGCGAAAACACCGCGCCTTCCGTCGTAAAGAAATGAGTCAAGCGCCGCCAAAAGCAGCGGAAACACGATCATCGGCTCATGGAAGTGGAAGAAAAACACGTTGTAGATCGAAAAGCCCGAAAACGCGTAAAGCAGTCCGCCGAGCACAGCCATGCTTTTATTGTGCACATACCGCTGTAAAAAGATATATGCCGCAGAAGCCGCGCAGGCAAACTTTAAAATCAAGAGCGGGCCGATTAAATTCGGAACTATTTCGTTGGGGAACGGAATAGTCATCCAGAAAAACGGGCTGCCCATCATATAAAAGCTGAAGCTCGCAAGGCTGTCAGTTCCCAAGTCAGTCAGGTGGTTCCACCCCAGCTCGCCGTCGCGGACAAGTCCGTGCATCATTTGATAAAACGGGATTTCCTGAACGTTGAAATCGCCGTAGTAATAAAACACTCCGCCGTTGATAATTATAAACGGAACAAAAATCGCCGCCGCGGACAAAAGCGATATTAAAAATGTAATCAGCAAATAGTGGTCGTTCTTTTTGGGTTGTAAGCGTGAAATTCGTGCCGGCATCGGTAATCTCCGTTTCGGTATAACGCCGAATGATACTAATTCCTGATAGAAAACAGGGCGCAAAGACTGTCCACTTTTTATCAGGTATTTGTATAAGGGTGAAAATTGAGTGAAAAATCGCTCAAACCGGTTGCATATCAGCGTTAAACATGGTATATTCAATTTATTATATCACATCAAAAGACAATTTGCAATTTATTTTACACATATTATATTATATAATATAACGGAGCAAACGACATGAACCAATCGCATTTTTACGCAATGATCTCGCGGATGAAATACATAAACCGCTGGGGATTAATGAATAATACAAAATATGAGAATATAAGCGAACACAGCCAGCAGGTCGCGGTGCTTGCGCACTGCCTTGTGCTTATTCACAATAAGCGCTTTGGAGGATCGCTTGACGCCGAGCGCGCCGCGCTTTTAGCAGTTTTCCACGACGCGACCGAGATTATTACGGGCGACATGCCCACACCAATAAAATACGCCAACCCATCTATTCAAAAGGTGTACAAGCAGGTTGAAGACAGCGCCGCCGACAGACTGATTGATCTGCTTCCCGAGGATTTCCGCGATGAGTACCGCTTGATTTTAAAGCCGTCGTCCGACTCCGACCGCGAGCTTGAGGTCTTTGTAAAGGCTGCCGACCGCTTTTCGGCGCTTATAAAATGCATTGAGGAAATGCGGATGGGCAACGACGAGTTTAAAATGGCAAAGGAAACAATTGAGCAGTCCATTCACAAAATGAAGCTTCCCGAAGCCGAGGTTTTCTTCGACGAGTTTCTGCCTTCGTTCAGTTTGGCGCTGGACGAGATTCAGTGAGTTTTTTGAAAAATCTCACATAACAGGCAAAAAAATAATGTCAAAATTTGTAACAGACAGCTTTTATAATTCTAACTTGGAATTATTCTTACTGATTATGTGTTATAATAACTAAGATAGGCGTCTTGTTCATTCCGCGTATTAAGGCGCTTTACGGGTTATTAATGCAAGTATATGAAAAGAATTTGTAATTCCTTTACAGGAGGATGATTATGGCTAACAAACCAAACAGCGATAATCTGGTAGACATCAGCTCTAACACCCAGGTTATTAAGCTGTACAAAAAAAAGGGCCGCGCCATCCGCATTGTTTGCCTTGTGCTTTCCATAATCTTATTGATTACCGGCTCGGTGGCAATCGGCGCGTACACCTATATAGTTACCCACTACAAATACGAGGGCAACTACACCTACATGAAGGACGAGGACCCCAACGATAATCCTCAGCCCAAAAAAGATGACGACACTCAGAACGTCATCTACAAAAACAGCGATTTGCTGCAACATCCAAACGTTCTTAACATCATGCTGTTCGGCGAGGACAACAACCAGGGCGAAAAGTACGGCAGAACCGATACAATGATTCTTATGTCGATTGACACCGTACACAAAAAGCTTAAGCTCACCTCGTTCCAGCGCGATACTTACGTTTATATTCCGGGCTACGGATATAACAAAATAAACGCTTCCTACACCTTAGGCGGCGCCACGCTTTCAATCAGGACAATACAGAGTAACTTCGGTATTAAAATTGACCGTTACGCGATTGTTGACTTTGACAGCTTTAAGGACATTATCGACACCTTGGGCGGCGTTGAAATGGAAGTAACTCAGGACGAAATCGACTACATCAACTACCAGATGTACAAAAACGATCAGTCAGACGGCAACCGCACCACAATCACCGAAAAGCCAGGATTAATCAGGCTCAACGGTCAAGAAGCCCTCTGGTACGCCAGAGACCGCGGCCTGACAAAGGGCGAGGACGGCAACGAAATCGGCATTTCGGGCGACGACTGGGACAGAACAGCACGTCAGAGGAAGCTGCTTACCAAGATGGTAACCGACCTAAAGGGTGCAAGCTTCGGCCAGATTGTTGAGATTGTAGATACAATCGGCCCCAAGATTACAACCAACCTTAAGGTAGATGAAATCCTTAAGCTCTCTACAAACGCGCTGACTTACATCGGCTATCAGATTGTTCAGAACTACGTTCCCAAGGAAGGTCTTTGGTACTACAACAAGCCCGAGGACGAATCATGGGATATCGCGGGCTCTTGCATTATCATTTCCGATTTGGAGGCTCAGCGTACCGCGCTTGCGGAATTTGTTTACGAGGACTTAATCAAGAAATAAACACTCAGCGGTCAGGCAAACGCCTGACCGCTTCTCTTTGGAACGTGACGTTCCATCCGGCGCGCCTTTTGAAAAATCAGTTTATCGGAACGTCGGTAAAACGGCGCGTCAAAACATGGATGTTTTGGAAAGATTTTCTATAAACAACGTTATGCTTATCTTGAATAAAAGTCTTCCTCTATCGATCTGCTCCATGAAGGTTCAAGTGCTTTGCCGTTTCTCATGTTGCTTACGGCGGCGCACACCGACTCATAAACAACGCCTGTCCCCTTTTTGTCCGCTTTGTAGTTTACCGCATTATCCTTTGAAATGCCGAAGGTGCGCGCGGTTGCTATAGCGTCGATATTTGCGCCGATGAACAGGAACTCCCAGCCGTACTTTGATTTTTCATGCTCGATCATCTTCCTGATTCCACTGCCGCTGTAAAGCCTGCTTGCGTTTTCCATTCCGTCCGTGATAATAACAAACATGGTGCGATCTGGCACATCCTCTCTTCGGGCGTATTTGTGGATATTTGAGATATGATGAATGGATTTGCCTATTGCGTCGAGCAGAGCCGTGCAGCCGCGAACCGTGTAATCATCGTCCGTAAGCGGTTCGATTTTGTCAATGGGGAGCCTGTCGTGCAGGACAACGGTTTCATGGTCGAAGAGCACGGTTGAAACAAACGCTCTCCCCTTTTCCTTCTTCTGCTTTTCGAGCATTGAGTTGAATCCGCCGATAGTGTCGCTTTCAAGTCCGCCCATTGAACCGCTGCGGTCAAGAATGAACACCAGCTCGGTAATGTTGTTCTTTACATTTTTATTTGTTTTGGTGTTTGTCTTTTTCATAATTAAAACCTCCGTTTTTTATTGCAACTTTATCATACCACCTCCACGCGGGTATTTGGTCGCTTCAAAAGCGACATTTTATATTACCGATAATATTGACAGCAAAAATAATATATGATAGAATATCCGTACTGAACAGACCAAAGTTTATACTATTTTCAATTAAAACGCTTTAAAACTTGATAATAGTATAAGGCTTGGAGTCGGGTCTTTATAGACAGCGAAAACTCGCGGGACAGCAACAATACTGTCCGCGGGTTCTTTTTTATTATTTACGGCATATACTTAAGACAAACTGCGGAAAACGGAGAATTGCCTATGAACGAAAACAACGCTAAACACATTGCGACAAAGGTATCGCTTGTGGGAATGATCGCCAATATTTTTTTGACATTCTTTAAGCTGGCAGCGGGCTTTATTGCACATTCGGGCGCTATGATAAGCGACGCCGTACATTCGGCGTCAGACACATTCAGCGGACTAATTGTAATTATCGGTGTGCGCATGTCCTCAAAGGAATCCGACTCTGAACATCCGTACGGGCATGAGCGCTTTGAGTGCGTGGCTGAGATCATTCTTTCGATTGTGCTTTTCATAGCGGGCGGAACAATAGGCTTTGAGGCGGTAAAAAGCATAGTCAGCGGCGAATATCTGGATAATAAATTTGAGAACCCTCTGGCACTGATTGCCGCCGTGACCTCAATAGTCGTCAAAGAGGCGATGTTCTGGTACACCAAAATCAACGCAAAAATAATCAACTCACCGTCGCTCTCGGCCGAGGCGTGGCACCACCGCAGCGACGCCCTATCCTCGGTAGGAGCGCTTATAGGCATAGGAGGCGCGGCTCTGGGCTTCCCTGTTCTTGAACCGATTGCAAGCATTATTATCTGCCTGTTTATTTTCAAGGTCGCCTACGATATTTTCAAGGACGCTATCGACCGCATGGTTGACAGCTCCTGTGACGGAGAAACCGAAGGAAAAATGCGCTGCTGCGTTGAAGATGTTGACGGCGTTATCTGCATAGACCTTCTGCGCACCAGAATTTTCGGCAACAAGATATATGTCGATATTGAAATAGGCGTTGACGAAACGCTCAATCTTGCCGAAGCGCACGGCATAGCCGAAACAGTACACGACGCCGTTGAGGATAGCTTTCCTCAGGTCAAACATGTTATGGTACATGTCAACCCTCAAAAAAATACCGAACCGAACACCGGCTGAGCGTCGTGTTCGGTTTTTGTTTTGCTCCTCATTCATTTTTTAAAAAGTAATATATTACAGCAAAAGCAATATATTTGTTGACATATGTTGAAGTAATATGTTAAAATATCAATAATTATATTTGGTATAGACGGAGAAATAAAAATGACTAAGAGATATGCAAAGCCCTTATGCGTTTTTCTTGCTTTAGTTATGCTGGCAGGAATATTTACCGCGGCACCGATAACGGTCAGCGCAGCTGATGAAAATCCCATAAGATTTACGGGAAAGTGCGGCACCGATGACAGCTCCGACGTTGAGTTCTTTTGCTACAAGGACAGCTCAATGGCTATTTTCGGAACAGCCGATATGCGCAATTATGAAGAAGCTCCAAGCGGCGCTTCAACAGCGCCCTGGTACGGCTATGATTTTGCAGCGCTTGGCTCGGGGACACTGTTTATGACAAAAATCGCCGTGGAGTACGGCGTTACCTCCATAGGTGATTACAGCTTCTTTATTAAAGATAATTACGAATACAAATCCTATATTCAGCTGTATAACGTCGATATTGCCAACACGGTTACATATATAGGCAAATACGCGTTTTACAATCAGGTAATAGAGCACGTTGTTATTCCGCCCAGCGTAACGCATATCGGCGAAAACGCCTTTAAAAAGTGTTCACTAAAAGCAGACAGCGGCATTACATACTACGGCAATCCCTCCGAGCTCACATGGGATACTGACGGCGACGGACAAAGCGGCGACACAGAATTCTCATCACAAACTACAGTACATATTTTAGATACCTATAGTTCGCGTGTGACGGAGTTTAACGAGCACTTTGCTTACAATAACATTAAATTCGTCGCCGACATGGACAACCCCTACTCGCAGGAAGGGCTTGCCATCAACAGGAATATCGCGGCTTACTACGGCTCGGTAAACAGCCATGTATTAGCGGGCGCCGCTCCGTTCATTATCGTAGGCAACTTCGGCGGCAAGAAAAAGTCCGTCACCTACGGCAGCAACGGATTTGCAAGCTGCGTTAAGCAGGGCAGCGATTACTATATCCTTACCAACAACGCAACAGGCGCGCTTAACAAAGCAACAATAATAAGCGGTGGAAAGGCAACAGGATACGAAACACCCGCAAGAAGCGATTTGGAGCTGAAAATCTCTCATACATACATTGGCACAAACACAGTTAAAATGACCTATACCCTTAAAAACAAGGGCGAAAATAAAATTAGCAATTTGGCTTTCGGCGGAACCGGCGATATAAAAATAGGAGCGGATGACAAGGCGGCGATCGAACCGCTTACGGAAACCGTAAACAACGCTTCTACTCAAGTCGGATTCTACATGAAGTCAGGTCAGGCATACGACAAAAGCGAAAGCGGCGACGACTACGCTACGCTCGGATTCATCGGCAAGAACGTCAGCAATGATGCCACCAAAGACGCCCGGTTCTTCTACGGAGAGGTTGCCGCCAACATAACCGAATCCGCGGTTGGCAGCAAAACTCTTGTACTTTTACCCGAACGTATATTTACGAAAAACGATTCCAAATCGCAGGAAACCGGCAGCTTCAATCAAGGCAAAGACTCGGGAATGTCATTTTACTGGGACGGAATCTCCCTTGCCAAAAACGAAACGGCTGTGCGCGAGGTTCTGTTCAGCGTTTACGGCGCGACCGGCACTGACCACGGACAGGGGATGATTACGGAAAAAGAGGCTACCTTCCACACCGTTACATGGGAGAATTTCGACCACACCGTAATGCTGCAGCAGCTTGTAAAGCATGGTGACATTCCTCCCGCATATACAGGCGCCGAACCGATAAGGCCGCGCGACAAAGAATACACCTACACCTTCAGCGGCTGGGGCGAAAACAGCGGTGATCCGGTTACCGCGGACACAGTTATTACCGCGCAATATACTCCTCATGACCGACTGTTCAAGGGACACTCCCTTTCGCTCGAGGGCGACATCGGAGTATACTTCCTTTTAAACGTCACTCAGGAGCAGGTAACGAGCGGGCAAGGCGTAACCGTTACCTTTGACTGGTATTCAAGGCATTCCGAATACAAGCTGAAAGCCAACGAGACAACCGAAATAAACGGCAGAACCTATTACAAAGCCCGCTGCAATGTTGCCGCCGCGGAAATGGCGTATAATATTCACGCAAAAGCGTTTATCAACGGAGTTCTTCAGGACGAGACAAACGACTACAGCGTACGTCAGTACGGTGAAGACGTCATCAAATCCCCCGCCGGAACCTTTGAAAAGCAGGACAAGCTGGTATCGCTTGTCAAAGAAATGCTCAACTACGGCGCCAAGGCTCAGGTTGTGTTTGACAGGATCCCCGATAATCCCGCAAACGGAAATGTTACAGGCTACAGCATGAATACCGTTATCGCAAAAACAGTCAGCGACGCGATTAAAACCCCGGCAAGCGACATGAAATCAGGGACAAATGAATTGGGGCTGCAATATGTCGGTTCAAGTATCATTTATCTTACCGAAACAACGCTCAGGCACTACTATAAGGTGACAAACAGGAACACGTTCAACAGTATAAAGAGCAGCGCTAATTTTGAATACGGTGAAAAAGGCTCACTTATATATTTTGACAAAAAGAACATTGCATCCGATAAGCTGGACGAAGCGGCGGAATTTAAAATCGGCGGCAAATCGTACTATTACTCTGCTCTGAACTATTGCGTAAAGGTGCTTGAAAGCAACGTTTCCACCAATGAAAAGAAGCTTGCTATAGCTGCTTACTGGTACAATGACGCGGCAAACAAGTATTTTGGTTAACGGGAGGTAATGATATGTTTGCAGAAGAATATAAACGCACTGAACTGATCATTACAGAATTTGACGCGGAAGACGTCATTACAACCTCGCGAATAAATGTACCGCTTGACGAATACGAAGGAACAGTGTTATAATACAATAATAAACCCATGATACTTTGCTATGAATTTGTATCGTTTAGGAGGCAAAAAATGAAACTGAACCCTGACTTTATAAAACATACAATAGACGGACAGACTGTTTTGGTGCCAACCGCCGGCGCGCGGTTTCACGGCCTGGTGCAGGGCAATGACAGCGTTGCCGTTATTTTGGAATGTCTGGAGCACGACGTCACCGAGGAGGAAATCGTTGAGGAAATGTGCCGCAGGTTCAGCGGCGACCGCGCGGTAATCGCAGAGGACGTTGCCGACACGGTAAATCGGCTGAAAGCAATCGGTGCTATAAATGAATGATTTGACAGAAGCAACTCGCACCATATCGACAAATGCCGCACGGGATTTAATATATCTTGCCTCCTGCGCGGTCAATAACGAAATACCGGACAAGCAAAAATGCGACGCTATGGATTTAGACGCTCTATTTAACTTTGCGCGGTACCATATTATGACTTCCATTGCAGCACACGCGCTTGAAAAGGTAACGGAACTCCCTCACTCCTTTGATCAGGCACAAAAAAAGGCTATCAGAAAGCTGTCGCTTTTCGATATTGAACGCATAAAAATATACGACGCTCTGGAACAAAACGGCGTGTGGTACCTTCCGCTGAAGGGAATCACGCTCAAATCCTGCTATCCAAAGTCATCAATGCGAGAAATGTCCGATAACGACATTCTTTGCGACAGCGGTAAAATGGATGTTGTAAAAACTGTAATGGAGGGGCTCGGCTACTCCTGTGAGGTTTACGAGAAATTTCACCATGATGTATATTCCAAGCCGCCGACACTCGAATTTGAAATGCACCATACCCTTTTCACTGACGACAGTTTGCCGGAATTTTCCAAGTATTTTTCCGATATAAGCAGCAAGCTGATAAATGACAGCGATAAAGGCTTTGCCCGTCATCTGTCAAGCGAGGATTTTTACATTTACATTCTTTGTCATATGTACAAGCACTACTGCTTCGCCGGAACAGGCTTGCGCTCGCTGCTGGATATTTATCTGTATAACCGAAAATACCGTAGCGAAATGGATGAGGTCTATTTATCCTGTGAGTTAAAAAAACTGGAGCTTGACGATTTTGAACAGAAAGTGCGCCGACTCTCGGAAAAGGTATATACTTTGCGGGAACTCAACGACGAGGAACAGCGTGAGCTTGAATACTTTGAAAAATCGGGCGCAAACGGCACGGCAGAAAACCTGCATTATAACAGTGTATCAATGGCGCTTGGCGGTGACGACAGCAATAAGTCAAAGCGTACATACATACTCAGACGAGTGTTCATTTCGGGTGACGAATTGAAAAGGCGGCATCCCACCGTATACAAACACAAAGTGCTGTATCCCCTGCTTTTTATATCCCGTCCAATCAAAGCGGCAGCACATCCCAAAAGAATCATTGACGAGGTAAAGCGCGTAAAGCGCTTTAAAATCAAAGAAAAATAAGAAGCGGTTGTATCAAGGCTCTCCCTGATACAACCGTTTAAATCTTGAAGTGATTACTTCATGCTGTTCTCGTAGGATTCAATCATTTTCTTAACCATCTGGCCGCCTACGGAGCCTGCCTGACGGCTGGTAAGGTCGCCGTTGTAACCCTGCTTAAGGTTAACGCCTACTTCGTTGGCGCATTCCATCTTAAAGCGGTTCATTGCTTCCTTTGCCTCGGGAACATTGATCTGATTATTGTTTGACATTGTTCTTTCTCCTTAACTTATCTATCTCAAGCGGCGGATTGCCCTCGCAACTTTTCGCCGCAATAGTAGTGTTAGGAATTGTTCTGATTTTATGATTTGAAAAATCTGTAAAAATGTTTTTACGCTTATATTAAAAATAATCAGGCGTTTTGTAGACAACATTTAGTTTTTCTGATATCATAAAAACAGATTGAAACGCGGAGGATTGCATATGCACTATGTGAAAGCAAAGAGTATCTTGTCATCTAAAAACGGAATGAATCTTTACCGTGGATGCTCGCATGGATGTATTTACTGCGATTCCCGAAGCACGTGTTACTGTATGAACCACGATTTTGAGGATATCGAGGTAAAGGAAAACGCACCTGAGCTGCTTGAGGATGCGCTGCGACGCAAAAGGAAGCGCTGTATGATAGGAACTGGCTCTATGGGCGATCCGTATATTCCGTCGGAGATAAGTTTGGAATATACGCGAAAGGCATTGCTGATTATTGAAAAATACGGGTTTGGCGTCGCCTTACAGACTAAATCCGATCGCGTTCTAAGAGATTTGGATATTCTGACACGAATCAACAAAAAGTCCAAAGCTGTTGTTCAGATGACGCTGACAACGGCAGCTGAAACCCTGTGCAGAATCATTGAACCGAATGTCTGCACAACAAAAGACCGATTCAATGCACTTAAAATACTGCGCGACAACGGTATCCCCACCGTTGTTTGGCTGTGTCCGATTCTGCCCTACATCAACGATACGCGCGAAAATATTGAGGCAATTTTATCTATGTGCGTTGATGCTCGGGTTCGCGGAGTGATTTGCTTCGGAATGGGACTGACGCTTCGAGATGGTTGCCGCGAGTATTTCTATCGGCAGCTTGACAGGCATTTCCCCGGATTAAAGGAGCGCTATATCCGTAAATTCGGGAACCGTTACGAAATCCCGAGTCCACACAGCGGCGATCTGATGAGGCTGTTTCACCGCACCTGCGAGGAGAACGGAATTATGCATAATAACGACGAGATATTCGCATATCTGCAGCGTTTTGAAGAAAAAACAAATTTTGAACAGCTCAGCTTGTGGGAGCTTAAATAATCTATTAGAGGAAAAACATGAATAAGATCTTCAATAAACACGACATTGCACGGAACGCGTTTATGCTGCACGGTCCGCTGAGTCGCTGCGGTTACGACTGGTGGTGGCACAGTTTCACCGCCCAGGACGCTCAGACCGGCGAAGATAAGCCTTTCTTCATCGAGTTTTTTATATGCAATCCTGCGCTTGCGGAGGATAAGCCGGTGTTAGGGCAGCTTCCAAAAAACAAGGCAAACAAAAGACAGCCGTCTTACCTGATGGTCAAGGCGGGCTGCTGGGGCGCAAATCATTGTCAGCTCCATCGCTTTTTTTCTCTGAACAACGTGAGGATCCGTGAGAAAGCGCCTTACGAGGTCGAAGCAGAAGATTGTTATGCATGTGAGACCGCGCTCAGGGGCAGTATTTCAATAACGCCGCAGGAGGCAAAGGCACATCCCGAGTGGATGTGCGATTTTGGCGAGCTTTCATGGGATCTAACCGTTGACAAGCAGATAGCCTTCAATGTCGGCTACGGTGCCGGCAAGGTTTTCCGTGACATTGAGGCTTTTGCCATGTACTGGCATGCCGAGGGAATGAAAAGCACTTTTCGCGGTACAATCACCTTTAACGGCAGAAAATATACCGTTACACCCGAAAAAAGCTATGGCTACGCCGACAAAAACTGGGGCAGGGATTTTACCAGCCCTTGGGTTTGGCTCTCATCCAACTGCCTTAAAAGCAAAGTGACAGGAAAGGTACTCGAAAACAGCGTGTTCGATATAGGCGGCGGAAGACCGAAAATCTATTTTGTGCCGCTCGACAGACGTCTGCTCGGCGTTTTCTATTACGAGGGTAAGGAGTACGACTTCAACTTCTCTCATTTATGGCTGAATGTAAAGACAAAATTCTCGTTTGAAGAACGAGATAACGAAGTATACTGGAACGTCAGGCAGGAAAACAAGTACGCCGTTATGGAAACTGAGATCACCTGCCAAAAGAAGGACATGCTGCTTGTCAACTACGAAGCTCCGGACGGTTCAAAAAAACACAACAGCTTGTGGAACGGCGGCAACGGCGTCGGCACAGTTAAGCTCTACGACAAGCAAGACGGACATCTTTTATTGGTCGACGAAATCGAGGCGACTCACATTGGCTGTGAGTACGGAGAATACTGCTGAGCGGCACGATTTGGGGTGAAAAAAATGATTTTTATAGGCAACCATGTTTCGGTTTCAAAGGGATATTTAACAATGGGAAAGCATGAGCAAAAGCTCGGCGGCGATACCTTCGCGTTTTTTCCGCGCAATCCTCGGGGCGGTAAATCAAAGTCCGTTTCTGCCGAGGATATCGCGGCATTGCGGTGTTTTCTTGAGGAGAACAGTTTCGGAAAGTTAGTCGTGCACGGCGCGTACACTATGAATATCTGCGCGGCAAAGGAAGATATCCGCGCAAATTCACGCGAAATGCTTCACGATGATTTGCTGAAGCTGCAGGCTTTGCCCGGAAATTACTATAACTTCCACCCCGGCTGTCATGTCGGTCAGGGAATTGAAACAGGCATTGAGCAAATTGCGGAAACGCTCGCTCAGGTCATATACGAGGTGGAGCATGCAAGCGGAATGCCGCTGCAAAACAAGATCCTGCTCGAAACGATGGCAGGCAAAGGCAGCGAGGTCGGCAGTACATTTGAAGAGCTGAAAGCGATCCTCGACCTGACTGCGTCTTTAGGCGGCGAGGAGATTCGCGGCAAGCTGGGCATATGTATGGATACCTGTCACATCTGGGACGCGGGCTACGATATCGTGTCCGGGCTCGACGACGTTTTAGCTCGATTTGATGAAATCATCGGACTTGAAAACCTCTGTGCTATTCACCTCAATGACAGCAAAAACGTCCTCGGATCGCACAAGGACAGACACGAACAGTTGGGCAAGGGCCTGATTGGCGCGGACGCGCTAAAGGCAGTCGTACGCCATCCCCTCCTTCAAAACTTACCGTTTATCCTTGAAACGCCGAACGACGACAACGGCTACATAGAAGAAATACAAACCGTCCGTGAATGGATGAAATAATAATACTAATATCCAATAAAACACTTTAACATCTGTTGCGTTAAATTCCGAATAACTGCGTTGTCGTCCTCGGAATCCGTCAGGATTCCTACGTCCTCCGCCTTGTTCTACGAAATTTTCCGCTAACATCGGTTTTAAAGCGTTTTAATGGAAATTAGTATAAAACTCAAGGGCGGCTCAAATACTCGGTTTCGAGTTTTGAGACGCCCAATTATATTGCCTGATTTATTCCAACAGTCGCAATTTTAGGATCTTATTATGGTTTTTTTGCAGCCGAGTTAAACAGCATGGCAAACCCGGTTTCCACAAAATAGAATCCGATAAGGAATCCGATGGAAACGGCAATCAGCGCCGGATGGAAGAAGGAATAGCATCCGAGCAAAACCGCGAGGATACCGAAAATCAGCTGCAATATCCAAAGCTTTGAGCCTGTTTCTTTTGTCAGGGTCAACGCGGTGAATACCGAAACAATGCCCTGCAGTACAAACCAGCCCGCAGCAAGGTAAATCAATACGCCGTCTGTAAGAAGCATAAGTTTCGGGAAGAACAGCACGGCAATTGCAAAAATCATGCTTATAATGCTGAACACAAAGCCTGCGCCGTAACGCTTTTCACCTAAGCCTTTGATAATTCCGATTACGCCGTAAACCGCCACCAGAATCACGATAAAATAGCCTGCGTCTATAAAGGTTGTGAGCGGAGTGAACATGCACGAGAACCCGCACATTATCATTAATACCCCAAAAATAATCATTAACACTGTCATAATTCTACCTCATTTTCTACTTGTTTTATTTATTTGTTTGCCTCTCAATTTGAATAACAGCAGCAAAGCCGCCGCACACTGCGCCGACAAAACTATTCACAGCATGGAAACCTACAAGCCTATTGCCGATGATTTTTTGCCTGATCGCAATATAGTCAAACCGCTGCTTTCAGCTTGTTTTGTATCCTAACATAAACTGCACGCAAAGATGATAAACAAGCTATTATTCTTTCATCATAATACTACCAGATTTTTTTGAAGATTGCAATAGTTTTGATTAAAATATTCAAATTTCGGGACGAAAGGTCTTTATTTTTTGATAATGATGCTTTATAATAGAAAAGAGTCTTTCTGACTCGAAACTCAGAAAAACATTTTAATTGCTGAGTGTTGCAAATCAAACGCTGCTCAAAAACAATTCTGAACTACGCATTCAAAGATATTGCTTTTTTTGTTATTCAGAAATCATGTTAAGGACGGTATAATATGAATCTTTATTTATTTGTAGCCATCATCGCGCTGGTGTGTTTGCTCGGCTTTTTTAACGAAAAAGTAACAAAGCTCACATATGAGATCTCACTGATGCTGTTCTCGGTCTTCGTCGGCGGAGCGGTACTTTTGACCGCCTCTGTTTTTGACGGGACTGACGCCGCAACGATGCTTAAACAAACGCAGCTCATAAATATCGAGAGCTTTTTGCTGGAGGGCGTTCTGTGCTTTATGCTTTTCGCAGGCTCATGCCACATGAAGCTGTCGGACTTCAAAGCTCAGGCGCGTCAGGTAACCGTGCTTGCCTTTGTCTGCACACTGCTTGGTGCTGGGTTTTACGGAGCGCTCTTCTTTGGCGCGTCCGTTCTGCTGAATCTGAACCTTTCGCTGCCCGTATGCCTGATGTTCGGAAGTATTATCGCGCCCACGGACCCGATCGCCGCAACAAGCATTTTAAGCAAATTCGGTCTGCCTAAGAATATTTCCTTTTTGATTCAGGGTGAATCTCTATTTAATGACGGCGTCGGCGTTGCGCTTTTCGTCTGTTTTTCCGGCATAGCTACTGCGACTTCTTCGGAGGGCTTCTTTATTATTATGCTGAGAGAAATAATAGGCGCGGTATTGGTGGGAGCGGCGGCAACTGTACTGTGTTTTTTGCTGTTCCGCTTTACAAAAAGCAAAACGCTGGGGATATTCATCAGCCTGTTAGCGGTTTCGCTTTCCTATGCAGTGTGCGAAGCCTGCGGTTTTTCCGGAGCAATAGCTTCTGTTGTATGCGGTATTCTGTTCTCGGCGCTGCGCTCACGCTTTTCAAGGGAAGAACGCGAAGACGCCGAAACCTTTGATTCATTTTGGGAAACGCTTGATTCCCTTTTCAACTCCATCCTTTATGTTATGCTGGGCTTGTCGTTTGTGCGCATCCTGCAGATGGAACACGTTATCATCCTCTCGCTTATTGCGATTGCGGCAAACCTCATCGCCCGCTTCTGCAGTCTTAGTATTTCGTCGCTGATAATGGGAAAGATACCCGACGGCTATGACAGATTGAATTTCGTCAAGCTGCTGACATGGGGCGGTCTGCGCGGAGGCCTGTCGGTAGCTCTTGCAATAAGCACTCACGAAATGCTGCCGGATAAAACTTACTATATAATTATCGGCGGAACATACGCCATAGTTTTCTTCACGACTGTGATACAGGGGTTGACCATGAAGCCCGCTTATAACAGAATCAACGGTTCACTGAATCAACGCAAAACAAAATAAAAAACTCAAGACAGCGCCGCGCTCAACCGACTGCGGCGCTTAATCTTATCTGTCTATTACAGGAAACGGCGGCTTTGGTTGAAATAGTAAATTTTTTTAGAATTTTTAATAATAAACTATGAATAATATAGATACATTTACTTGCAATTGTATTTGGGTTAGGGTATAATATTGTTTGAAACAACCTCTTTTTTGAAAGGAATGTTAGTATGAGCGCAGTTATTGAAAAAATCATTTCCAACGTAAACCAATACCCCGATCATGTCGTAATCGTCGATCAGGGCGAAGGCAACTTCTTCACCTACAGCGGCTTTGACACCTACGCTCGCAAAATCGCCGCCAAGCTTCAAAGGCTCGGTGTAACGCGCAGAAGCTTTGTCACGATTGAGCTTCCGCGAAACAAGGAGTACATCGCCTCCATGTACGCGGTCTGGATGGTCGGAGCGGCGTTTGCTCCGCTCTCCCCTACGTACCCCGCTGAGCGTTTGGAGTATATCCGCAGCGACTGCGACGCAAAGGTTGTAATTGATGAAAAGTTCCTGCGCAATATTGAAAGCGAGGATCCGATTACCGATATCATACTGCCCGAGCCCCAAGATCCTTCGCTGCTGATTTACACCTCGGGCTCAACCGGAAAGCCCAAGGGCGTGCTGCACTCACACGCAAGCATAAATGATTCTATAGTCAGATACTCAGATTACGCCAATCCTCCGCGCGGATTCCGCGCCGCTCTGGGCGCTCCGTTTACATTCGTGGCGTCTGTACAGGGCGTTTTCTCTCCGCTCTGTTCGTGCCTGACAGCTTATCTTATGCCGTATCAGGCAATGCGCGACCCTGTGCTTCTCGCCGACTATATTTATGAAAACAAAATCAACCGCACCTTTATCAGCCCCAAAATGCTCAAGGTATTCAAGCCGAGGGGCGATTCGCTCAAGGTCGTATTCACAGGAAGCGAGCGTGTAAGCGACACCTACAGCGATGACTTTGAAATCATTGTCAGCTACGGCCAGACCGAGTCGGCAGGCGCGGTAATGATGTTCAAAATCGACAAAAAGTATCACAATACCCCAATAGGCAAACCGATAGGCGATATCCGCGTCCATATTCTTGACGAAAGCGGAAACGAGGCTGATGAAGGCGAGCTGTGCCTTGCGGGAATTTTTGCCGACTGTTACCTCAACCTGCCCGAACAGAGCGCAAAAACCTTTACCGACAACCCCTTTGCCGAAGAGGACGGCTATGACAAGCTCCCGAAAACCGGCGACATAGTAAAGCGCGGCGAGGGCGGCAACATAATCTATCTTAACCGCAGAGACTGGATGGTAAAAATCAACGGTCAGCGTGTAGAGCCGGGCGAAATTGAAACTATCATCAAGCAGGCTGACGGCGTGCTTGACGCGGCAATCAAGGACTTTAAAAATCAATACGGACAGGTATATCTTGTCGCTTATTATGTTGAAAAAGAGCCTGTATCGGCTGAGGATTTAAAAGAGGCTATCTCCCAAAAGCTTCCGCCCTATATGATTCCCGCTTTCTTTGTCAAGCTCGATAAGCTGCCCGTAAACGCCAACGGCAAGCTCGACCGCAGCGCACTCACACCACCCGAAGCAGGAAACTACAAAAATGAGTATATCGCACCCGAAACCGACATGCAAAAGGTGCTTTGCGAAGCGTTTGAACAGGTGCTCGGCATGGAGAACGTCGGCATTGACGATGATTTCTTCGCGCTGGGCGGCGACTCCATCAAGTGCGCTATGGTATCTGAAAAATGCGGCGTTTATCACATTTCAACCGCCGACATATTTGCCGGAAAGACGCCGCGCATGATTGAGCGCCGGCTTATTCAAAAGGCTTCGGCAAAAAAACGTCCCGAAAAGAAAAACAAGGTCAGGGTTTATCCGCTTACTCCTTCCGAGCGCGGCATGTACCTTGAACAAAAGCTGAACGAGGACTCAACCGTATACAACCTCAACATCGCCGCAATCATTAAGGGAGCCGATGCTGAGAAAATTAAATCCGCACTAACAAGCGTTTTTAAGGCTCACGAGGCGTTTACCTCCTATTACGGAGAAGAAAACGGCCTGCCTGTGCGCTATTTGTCCGATAAGCTCCCCGACATCGAAGAAAAATCCGCCGCCTCACGCGAGGAGGTTATTCGTCTTATCGACAACTACAATACTCCGTTTGATTTGAACGCCGCGATTCCCGTCAGACCTACTCTTTATTCGGTATCAGACGGCAGCGTAATTCTGCATATGGCTATTCACCACATCGCTTTCGACGGCGGTTCGGCAAAGACCTTTGTCAAAGAGCTGATTGACGCTCTCGAAGGCAAAGATGTTCCATCGGCTGAAATCGACCTCAGCGACCTCTATATGGACAGCCTTGAAGAAAAATACGAAAGCGGAATGGCTTTTTATAAGGAGCTGTTTGCCGACGGCGTGCCTGTCAACGAAATGCCCGTCAAGGGCAAGCGCCCCAAGGTGCACCCGCTCTCGGATAAAGAAATCCGTTTCCTTTATGACAACGCTCAGCTCAAATCAATTGACAACACGGCGCGCCGCTTCGGCGTGACAGAGTTTGAGCTGATATTCTCCGCCGTTTCGATGACGCTGGGCAAATATACGGCGTCCGAGGACGTTGTGCTGGGCATTCCCACCAACATGCGCCCCAACGGCGCCGACAACGTAATCGGAATGTTTGTAAACACCGCGCCTGTACGCGTCAAGCCCAAACGCGATTTAGAAATCAGCGCCTTTATTAATTCCGTCAGCGAATCGGTGCGCAACGCGACCTACGGCTCTTCCCTTCCGTTTGAGGACGTTGTTGCCGAGTTCGTAAAGCAGCGCGACGAATCGCGCAATCCGATTTTTGACGTCAGCGTAAACTTTATGTGGAACCCGCCCGCTTATGACAATAACGGTCTGAGCGTTGAGATGTACTCGCCCCTGCAGAAGATGAGCCGCGATATCGGTATAGTTATCCGCAAGGGAGCCGCAGGTCTGCAATTTATGATCCAATATTCCTCAGAGCTGTTTGAGGACGCTGTTATCGAGGGCTTTATTGAGCAGTTCAAGACCGCTCTCGCTATGCTTGGCAGCGGCGTCAAAACCGTAAGAGAAGCGTTGATTCTGCCCGAAAGCCAGCAGCAAATGCTTGAATGCTTCAAAACAGAAGCCAAAGCCGAGGTGCCCGTTACCTTATTGCATAAGCTGTTTGAAAAGAGCGCTGAGGAAAACGCCGAAAAAACCGCTCTGGTTGCCAAGGACGCCGTACTGAGCTACCGCGAGCTCAACGAGAGGGCGAATATCGTCGCGCATAATCTTATCAATAGAGGAATCACAGTCGGCGACAGCGTAGCGCTGCTGCTGCCAAGAGAGAGCTGCTTCTTCAGCTGTATGTTCGGCGTCAACAAGGCGGGAGCGGCGTTTATCCCCTGCGACCCGCAGTATCCTGCCGACAGAATCAATCATATTATCGAGGACAGTGAGGCCTCATTTATCATCACCACCAACGACAAGCTTTCCGATTACCCAGCGGAAAAGGCAATAGACGTAACCGATATTCTGACAGGAACCGATACCTCTGACCCCGACGTTGAAATGAGCGACCGCGAGCTAAGCTACATGATTTACACCTCGGGCTCCACAGGAAAGCCAAAGGGCGTAATGCTGCGCCACAAGGGCATATGCAACTATCTTATGCCGCACCCTGCAAACTCACACATTTACTTTATCAAAAACAATGTATCTTCTTATTTATCAGTAACCACCATATCGTTTGACATGTCCTTTAAGGAGCATACGGCGGCGTTCTGCAACGGAAAGACCTTGGTTTTTGCCGCCGAGGACGAAATGAACGACCCGCGCGCGCTGGCTGCGCTTATGGAAAAATACAGCGTTGACTGCATAAACGCCACTCCGTCAAGACTGCAGCAGTACATGGAATACGCTCCGTTTAATTCGGCGCTGTCCAAATGCAGGCTGGTAATGTCGGGCGGCGAGGGATATCCGATTTCGCTGAGAGACGCAATAAGAAAATGCTCGCCCGACATAAAAATCATCAACACCTACGGTCCCACCGAAATCACCGTTTCCTGCAACGCGGCAGACCTTACAAACGCGGAATATGTCAGCGTAGGCAGACCGCTTCTCAACTATGACGAGGTAATCGTTGACAAATTCGGCGATACCGCTCCTTACGGCGTCATCGGCGAGCTGTATATAGGCGGCGTCGGTGTGGCAAAGGGCTACAAAAACCTGCCCGACAAAACCGCCGCGGCGTTTGTTGAATATAACGGTCAGCGCATGTACCGCTCAGGCGACTACGCCAAGTGGGACAAGTACGGCAATGTGCTGATTTTAGGCAGACTTGACAATCAGGTTAAGCTCAGAGGCCTGAGAATTGAGCTGGGCGAAATTGAAGGCCTGATGGCTGAGCAGCCGCATATCAAAAAGGTCGCGGTTGTTATCCGCAAGCTCAACGGCCAGGACAACCTCTGCGCCTACTTCACCGCCGATGAGGAGATAAACATCGACGCGATGCGCGAGGAGCTGAAAAAGCACCTGACTCATTACATGGTTCCCACAGCTTACCTGCAAATGAACGAAATGCCGGTTACCGCCAACGGCAAAACCGACATTAAGCGTCTGCCCGAGCCTGTGCCCGTCAGTATGGGCGAGTATGTTGCTCCCGTCAACAAGACAGAGGAGTTCTTCTGCGAGTCATTCAGAAAGACGCTGAAGCTTGAGCGCGTCGGCGCAACGGATGATTTCTTTGAAATAGGCGGAACCTCACTTGTAGTTACCGCCGTGGTGCTCGACGCGTCGGAAAACGGATTCCCCATCACCTATGGCGACGTATTTAAATATACCACTCCGCGCGCGCTTGCCGAGCTGTTTAAAGACGGCGAGGTAAACGACACGGGCAAGCTGTTTGATTTTGAGGGCTACGATTACACAAAGATAAACGAACTGCTTTCAAAAAATACCGTAGACGCCTTCCGAGCGGGAGAAAAACGTCCTCTCGGCAACATTATGATCACAGGCGCCGGCGGCTTTATGGGCGCGCATCTGCTGGCTGAATATCTGAAACGCGAAAACGGCAAAGCTTACTGCGTTATCCGCAAGGGCAAGTTCGGTACCGCAAGAGAACGCCTTGAAAACCTGATGTTCTACTACTTCGGCTCCGATTTGGAGAAAGAGTTTGCCGAGCGCGTAGAGGTGCTCAACGGCGACGTGACCGATTACAAATCATTTGAGCCGCTTGAGAGCCTGCCGATTGACACGGTATTCAACTGCGCTGCAAATGTAAAGCACTTTTCAAACGGCACGGACATTGAGGATATCAATGTCGGCGGCGCGGTCAACTGCATTAAGCTCTGTCAGAAAATCGGCGCAAGAATGATCCACTTCTCCACGGTATCTGTATCGGGTACCACCGAAGATGTGTCAAAGCTCAGCCGCCGTGAGCTCGATGAGCAGACTCTCTATTTCGGCCAGAGCCTCGACAATAAATACACCTCATCAAAGCTGATGGGCGAGCGCGAGGTGTTAGCGGCTGCCGCCGACGGGCTTGACGCAAAGGTTATCCGCGTAGGCACACTTGCCGCGCGCGAATCCGACGGCGAATTCCAGATAAACTTCCTTACAAACAACTTCATGGGACGTCTGCGCTCCTACAGTCTGCTGGGGTGCTTCCCGTATAATATGATTGAAAATCAGGTATGCATGGGGCCTATCGACCGTTCATGTGAGGCGTTTTTAAAGCTTGCCGCTACCCCCAAGGAGTGCTGCATGTTCAACGCCGTCAATAACCATACGCTTCCGCTTGGCGATATTATACGCCAGATGAACGAAAACGGCAGCAGCATCCGCTTTGTCGAGTATGACGAGTTTGCCGCCGCTCTCCACGGGGCGCAAAAGGATCCCGATAAGGCAGCAATACTCTCAAGCATGACGGCGTATATGAACACCGCTCACGGCAAAAAGATAACGGCGCTTCCGTTCTCCGCCCACTATACCACCCAGATACTTGCGCGCATGGGCTTCTTCTGGAACGCAAGCACCGAAAGATATGTAGATGACTTTATCAACGTTCTGCGCGGTTTCCTGTTCTTCCGCAAGGATAACCTGAAACGATAAGGGGGCAAAAAAATGAAACGAAGCGGAATTCTTCTCAACGAAAAATACCGCAGTCTTCTTGTTGCGACTTTGGCAATGACTGCCTCCACCTACCTTGCAGGAATAGTAGACGGCATCATGGTAGGCAACATTTTAGGTACTGTCGAGCTGTATGCCGTTAACCTGACGGCATGTATCATCTTTCTACGCAGTATCCCCATAGCCATATCGACCTACGGCGGCAACACGCTTTCGATTATCAGAAAAAGCAAGCGCGACCAAAAAGGCGCAGACACGGTATTTACCACATCTTTCTGGCTCGGCATACTCTCCACAGTGGTCATTTCCGCTCTGGGTATAGCTTTTATTGTCCCCTCTGCAAATCTGCTCTCACAGGGGAACGATCAGATCACCGACCTGCTTATTCAATACCTTTTGCCGCTGTGGCTGCATACGCCGCTCGTCGCCGCAGTCAACCAAACGGCGGCTTATGCCCGTACCGACGGAATGCGCAAGCTGGCAACGGCGCTGCCCATAGTCGCCAATGTTATAAACCTGTCCTGCGATTATCTTTATATGGCCGTTTTCGGTTGGGG
This sequence comes from uncultured Eubacteriales bacterium, assembly GCA_900316435.1. GTDB lineage: Bacteria > Bacillota > Clostridia > Oscillospirales > Acutalibacteraceae > Ruminococcoides. The sequence goes on from ONCY01000006.1 coordinate 31,464, forward strand.
AATCGCGGGAGCAAGCTGGGCTACGCTTACAGGCTACGCGGTCGGAACCGTTCTGACGCTGATATATTTCAAGTCCGGGAAGCGCACTGTTCACTTCACTAAGGAAGCGCTCAGCCGTCTAAAGGAGCTGGGCAAAATCATCAGCATCGGTCTGCCCTCCGCGCTAATCTATGTGTGCAATTTCCTGCGCCTGTTCTTTACAAACGCAATTATCCTGTCCGCTACCGGCGTAGCGGGAGGAAAGATAGCGTCGGTTTCGTTCTCGCTCAACAGCCTTGCGTTTATCTTTGTTGAAGGGGCCTCGATGACGCTGCTCCCCATACTGGGCGCGCTTTACGGTGAAAAGGACACCAACGGGCAAAAGCTCACGCTTCGGTACGGTATGCTCTTTACGCTTGGGCTCTCAACCATAGTGCTTATTATTTCCGAGCTGCTGCCAGTTCAGCTCGCGTCGCTTTACGGACTGACTGACCCGGCAATAACAGAAGTTTTTTCCGTCACATTCCGAATCTTCTCAATCAACGTGCCGATTCTTGCTGTCATATATGTCATGAGGTCGTTTTTCCAGGCGACAAATCAAAAGGGGCTTGCCAACCTTCTCGTTATGCTTGACGGCGTTATCACCATAATCCCGCTTATGTACTGGTTCTCAAACTACGACATCTACTGGCTTTGGGTGTCATTCCCTGTTTCAAAGCTTTTAACGGTTATCATCACTTTTGCGGCAATGGTGATAAGCAAAAAGGTCAAGAAAAAGAAAAATCTCCTCGGCATCGAGGAGCAGGACGGCACCGCGCTGGACTTTTCCATCAAAAACGAGGTCTCCGAGGCAATCAAAGCAAGCGAGGAAGCAATGGCTTTCTGCAAAAAGCAGAATGTTCCGGAGAACGCGTGGAACGCGGTGGGCGTTGCGGTAGAGGAATTGTGCCACAATATAGCGGTATATGCAAAATCAGAATCATCAAGCATGGTCGATGTATGCGTGCGCGTGTTTGACGACAAGGTAAACGTGCGGCTCAGAGACAGCGGCCCCGAATTTGACCCCACCGACTATATCGACAACAGCGGCAAAAAAATCACAGGACTTAAGCTTGTAAGGCTGCTCAGTTCCTTGGTCAACTACAACCGCATTCTCGGCTTTAACGTGACGAATGTAACCGTTTCTTATACATAAGATTATGAAAAAACCAAAAACCGATTTTACTTTCAGGCGCCTTTCGCCCGACGCCGTAAAAATGCTGCGCGAAACCGAAAGGCGCACAAATTTCATCTATACGCTCGTGTTAATGGCCGTTGATCTCGGCATAATACTGCACGCGCTTTTTCACGGGCATTCGGCTTTTATACGAGCTTTGTCAAACCTGCCTGTTTTTTTGACAACGGCGGCTATCATAGTAAACATCATCCTGCGCAAACGCACGCTGCCTGTTATCAAATATATCAACTTTGCGGTTATGCTGATTGCCGTTCTTGTTCTGTGTCTGGAACAGGATACGCTGTACATTTTGTTGTTTGTATTTCCTATCTTCATCAGTGTTTTTTACTTCAATCCACGCTATACCGTTATTACTTCGGCGGTTTCCTGGGTTATGCTTCAAATCGTGCTTTTCAACGGAATAAGCCTTAACGCCGCAAAAGTTGACGAGCTGTCGTATTCCGATGTTCCTTCGCTGATTTCAGACGCCTTTGACTTTTCAAAAATAAACGAGCTGTCGTTATGGGAATACAGGATCACTTCGCTTATTATCATCTCGGTTATTATGGGCGTGTGCGTGTATGTGTCCTTCAGCGGCAGAAGATTCTACCAAAAACAAGCTGAGCTTATCCGCAAAAACGCCTCCACTCAGATGGAGCTGAATTTAGCGCAGGGAATCCAAAAAGGAATTCTCGCGGGCAATTTTCCCGACACAAAATGCTGCGGCGTTTACGCCGACATGACCCCTGCAGACGAGGTCGGCGGCGATTTTTACGACTGGTTCCCTGTTGATGAAACCCATCTGGCAATTGCGGTCGGCGACGTTTCGGGGCACGGCATACCCGCTGCGATGTTTATGGCGCTGACAAAAACGCTTATCAAGGTGTATGCTCAGGGTAAGTTTTCACCCGAAAAGGTGCTGGAGCGCACAAACCGCTATCTGGTTCGGTCAAACCCCGAAAAGTTTTTTGTTACGGCATGGCTTGGGGTTCTGGATTTGTCTACAGGCAGCCTCTCGTACGCTAACGCGGGGCATAATTATCCTGTCATCATCCGCGGCAACTCAGATCCCGAGTTTCTTAAGACAAAACCAAATTTCGTGCTTGGCAGGAAAAGGCTTGTAAAATATATGGAACACCGTGTAAAACTCACGCCCGGCGACAAGCTTGTTCTTTACACCGACGGCGTTACCGAAGCCAAGTCGCCCGAAGGCTTGTTTTTTGAGGACGACAGACTGCTCTCGGTTCTTAAGGCGGCGAAAAATATGAATCAAATTCAGATTGTGAAGGCTGTAAGAGAAAGCCTTGACGAGTTTGAGCACGGCACGGATCACTACGACGACGCTACGATCCTCGCGCTGTATTATAAAGCAAAGCATACGCCGCCCGCACCCCAAAGCAAGGTGTTCCTTCTGAATAAAAACACCTTTGACGACGCCCTTGACTATATAAAAGGATGCTGCGTCAAGGCTGGCTGCGACGACATGACGGTGAACAGTATAACGGTATCGTCATCGGAGATCCTTGCGAACATCGACTCTTACGCCTATGAGGACGGCGGCGATGTTGAAATATTCTCAAAGTGCATACGCCGCCGAATGATAGTAGAGTTCAAGGACAGCGGCAGAGCCTTTAATCCGCTGCTTGTCAGCGAGCCCGACACAACGCTTAAGCTGAGCGAACGCAAGCCCGGAGGCTTGGGCGTTTTCATTGTGAAAAAGCTGATGACAGACGTAAGCTATGAGTACCGCGACGGTCACAATATTCTAAGAATCGAAAAGGAGTTTTAGGAGGGATATATGAATCAGGTAAAAATATTGATAGCAGGCGATTTTCTCCCAATGCCCTGCAACTACGAACTGTTTTCAAACGGAGATACCAGGGCGCTGTTCGGCGACAAGCTGTGCTCGCTTTTTGCCTCGGCGGACTGCCGCGTATGCAATTTTGAGGGCTGCTTTACCGACAGCGACAGCCCGATTGAAAAGACGGGCCCAAATATCAAAGCGCCTGTATCCACAATCAGCGCCGTAAAAAAGCTCGGCATAGATTACGCTACGCTCGGCAACACCCATTCAATGGACTACGGAAAGCAGGGCTATATTGACACCTGCAAAACGCTCAGCGACAACGGCATAGACTATTTCGGCTGGGGCGACAGCGCTTCCTCAATAAAAACCTGTCAGGAACTTTTAATAAACGGTATCAATATCACGCTATACAACGTTACCGAGCGGTTTGACAACGCTCCCGGAGATGATTACCCGGGCGTAAACCTCTACGACGAATACCGCGTGTGCCGCGAGCTGAGCGGTCTTAAAGAACGGTGCGACTATTTAATCGTGTTCTATCACGGCGGAATTGAGGGCACCCATTACAACAGCGAAACAATGCGCAGACGGTTCCACCGAATGGCAGATAACGGCGCGGATATCGTTATATCACAGCACACCCACGCTATAGGAGAAGAGGAGTATTACAACGGAGCTTATTTCCTGTACGGTCAGGGCAATTTCTGCTTCCATTTCAGAAAGGATGTTACACCGCTTCTCAGCGAAGGTCTGGTGCTTGAGGCTGATTTTACAAAGGACGGCTTTACCGTAAAGCCGCACCGCGTACTGCGCACAGAACAGGGCTGCGTTTACGACGAGGCTCAGGATTTAAGCGGTTTTTATGAACGCAGCAAAAAGCACAGCAAGCTGCTTGCTGGCGACGCTGAGGCAAAAGCTGAGTTTGAACAAAACTTCGGCAAGGACGCTAAAAACTGGCTGCTGCAGTTCCTTCTGACCTTCCGGGGAATTGATCCCGAGGTCGCCGAAAAGCGTAAGGAGCTGTCCCCCAAAGAATTGTGCGATTATCTTCTCTCGCTTTATCCAAGGCCGTATTTAAATGCAATTTTGACATTTCTTCGCAACGAGGAACTCAACGAAATCGGACAACAGATCTTCAGCGATTTGCTGAAAGAAACAAAATAAAAAGGAGACACTACAATGATTATTAAATGTTCTGAAAACAGCACAGGAGCGGTTATTGCGCCCGAGGGCAAGCTCGATCACGTCACAGTTGCCGAGTTTGAGGAAAAAGTAACGGAGCTTGGAGCAAGAAACGACTCTCTTACGCTCGATATGGCAGATGTGGAATACGTCAGCTCAGCGGCGCTCAGAGCAATTCTGAACGCAAACGACCTTATGGAAAACAAGGGCGGGCTAAAGCTTGTAAACGTCAACCAAAAAGTAATGGAAATTCTGAGGATTACGGGCTTTTCAGATTATCTTAATATTCAGTAAAACGTTCAAATGAGGCGGAGCCTGAGCGAATACCCCAAGCGTATTGTATCTGCAGCCACCCGTATTTATACAAAGACTAACAAACAGCAACAACGGGTTGCTTTTCATTTTGTGGCGCATGTGCTACTATTTAATCAGGAGGTGTTATTATGGACACAAAAGACGTCTTATTTGAACTCAGAACAAAAAACGGTCTGTCGCAGGACGAGCTTGCCGAAAAGGTTTTTGTAACCCGTCAGGCGGTGTCGCGCTGGGAGAACGGCGAAACAGTACCTAATACCGAAACGCTCAAGCTGCTGTCAAACCTGTTCAACGTTTCAATCAACACTCTGCTGGGCGCGCCGCGTCAGCTGATCTGCCAGTGCTGCGGAATGCCGCTCGAGGATGAGATAATCGGCAGAAACCGCGACGGAACGCTCAATGAGGACTATTGCAAGTGGTGCTATGCCGACGGAAACTACACCTACAGCGACATGGACGACCTCATTAACGTCTGTATCCCCCACATGGTCAAAGAGGGCTTTTCCGAGGAGCAGGCGCGCGCGTATATGAAGGAAATACTGCCAAAACTCGACTACTGGAAAAAATACGAGGAGCTAAGCGACGACGGACAGTTTGAGAAATTCAAGCAAAAGCTGATTGAAGAAATCAACGCCCTTAACATCGAGGGCATGACAAAGGTTGAAAAGCTCAACGCGCTTGTCGGAAAGTACGTCAACCTTGAATACCCTCTTCCGAGCGGCGCTGCGGCAAAGTTTTTAAACGACGGCACAACCTATCTCGGCAATCAGCTTGAATCCGAGTTTGGAGGCGAGCGGTGCTTCGGCGTGCTTGCCAATATGGATTTTATCCTGATTTGCACCTACGGCACAGACGGTGCCGACCCCGAGCTTGTGCTCTACAAAAAAAGATAACATCTGATTCAATCAGGCGAGGAGCGATCCCGCCTGATTTTTGTTGCTTTTTTTATCAATGCGCTTTATAATATTTTTAAGGCGGTGATTGCATGTTAAATAACCCTTATAACAAAATTCTGATAATCGACGACGACGTGGATTTGTCGTTCATAATATCCGATATGCTGGAAGACTACGGATACAAGGTAACCTGCGCCGAAACAGCCGACAATGCGTTTGAGCTGCTTGAGAGCAATACATATCACCTGATTCTGCTCGACATAAACCTGCCCGGCTCCGACGGCTTTGAGATTTGCTCCGAGCTGAGAAGGACGTCAACCACTCCCGTAGTTTTTGCCAGCGCAAGAACAAGCGAAACCGACCGCGTAACAGGCTTTGATATAGGCGGAGACGATTATCTTCCGAAGCCCTATTCCATGAAGGAGCTGCTGTCGCGCGTAAACGCGCTTATACGCCGCACCTACGGCTTTTCTCGGCAGGAGAGCATTGTGTCATTCGGCAGCATTTCGGTAAACCTTACCGCAAGAACCGTTACAAAAAACGGCGCTGCCGTGTCATTATCGCTCAGGGAATTCGACCTGCTGTCATATCTTTGCCGCAACAAAAACAGAGCGATAGAAAAGGAAAAGCTTATTTCCGAGGTGTGGGGCGCGTTTTCAACGGTTGAGCCGTCAACGCTTACGGTGCATATCCGCTGGCTAAGAGAAAAGCTTGAGGACGACCCTGCTCATCCCGTATATATTAAAACCAAGCACAGAGTAGGTTATATTTTGGAGGTGCCGAATGAAAAATAAACTTTTTATAGTAACCGCGGGCTTTGCGGCGGTTATTATAACAATAACCTGTATCTTTTATTTTTCGGCGCCCTCAAACGACAATCAGGGCGAAAAATCAAGTCAGATTGTGGCGCTCAACGAAATAAGCCGCCTTGCCGAGTCAGGCGACACGGAGGCGGCTCAAGCCAAAATTGACGGGCTTCAAAACAGCATAAAATCTGCCGACGACGCCGTTCAAAACAACGATCAGGCGCTGCTTATTTGCGCTGTCTGCCTTGTGTTTCTGCTGGCGGTCACGCTGTATATATATTTTGCGGTGCTGCGCCCGTTCAACAAACTGAAAAGCTTTGCTGACAAAATCGCTCAGGGCAATTTTGACATTCCGCTCAAATACGAGCGCTCAAACTATTTCGGAAAATTCACCTGGGCTTTTGACAG
>ONCY01000156.1:0-1751 GCA_900316435.1 uncultured Eubacteriales bacterium
GCCTCGAGCATTGAGTTTGAAAGCCCCTCGAAGTCAGACGAAGAAACGAACATTGCCGAATCAATAACCGTATTATGTATTTTTGATACCGACGGCATAAGAAGCACACTGTCATTAAGCCCCAGACCCTTTACTTTTTCATAAAGGCTCTCTTTGTACTCAGGTTCTCCGTCCAGACACGCGTCGCCGAATATCCTCAGGGTATAATCGGGGAAATCCTTGTGAAACATATTAAACGCGTCTATTAAAAGCTCAAGGTTTTTCTGAGGGGAATATCTGCAAAAATTAACTATTTCCTTTTTCCGTTTGATATCACCGGGCAAGGGCAGATTAGGCGTAAGAGGATTATTTATAACATAAACGTTTTTGTATTCCTTTTTAAAGGCTTCCATTTCGCTGTGTGTCTGCACGATAATTCCGTCAGCCTTTTTCATATACTTTTTGTTTATTCGGTGAATAAACCTGCCTGTTTCCTTATTCTCTATAACATGCGCGCTTCTTTCAGCGTCAAACAATCGGCAGTTTAACCCTTTGGAAGCTTTATAGGCGTATTTAACCAATCTCTCTCCGATACAAATAACGACATCGGCATTCGCGTCAGCAAAATACCCGCGGTATTTCTTCTTGTTGCGCATAAAAACAACGCCGTTGAAGATTCTTCTCTTTTTGTCCAATGACAGTAAAAAAATAACAATTGATGTTATTGAATTTTTAAGCTTTTTCTTAATGCCTTTGCTTTTGTTTTGTGTATTTGTTTTCGGTTTTTCAATAATATCCTCATTATCGCAGGAATCGCCGCAATTTACCGTAATATATTCAATCCGGCGGGATTTTTTATCCCGAGCGGCAAGCTTTACATTCTGAGGCAATTGAATTTTAAGGTTCTCCTCTACATGAAGCGAAAGCATCTCAACGGAATATCCCATTTTTGAAAGCTCGCCCGAAAGGTTAACCATTCTTCGCGTAACTCCGCCGTTTGAGTAGTTGTGAATAAAAAACACTATTTTTTTCATATAAGTTCTCCATACAATCAAACATGGAGGATAAGCCCGTGTTTGAGAGATTATCTTTTCCTTATTCCGCGATACATTTCGAACAGCTTAGGATACCTTATCATCATCCGATATATTTTTGACTTCCAAAACGGCAGACAGCGATACTTCCGTTCAAAATCGGAATTCTGTTTAAGGATCCGCTCTATATCGGGAAGGTATTTCTTTTCGGCCTCGTTTTGACATGCTCTGAGGCGATAAGCAAGACAGCGGCGAATAGAATCAGCAACATACGGCCACGCGGATTTTTTATTTTCAAGGCAATCAACTTTTTCTAAAAACAGCTTACATAAGGCGATGTTCTTAATAACAATATTCTCATTTGAGGCAGAGGTATTTCTGTTAAAATAATAATACAGCTTAGTTGAAGCCAAAACGGTTTTGATCGTCTTGTTACCCAAATATTGTTCTATCATAAAAATCGTATCTTCACCGTAACTTATGTCATCGGTAAAGCGATTGCCGCAAACGACTGATCTGTCAAACAGCTTTCCCCAAACAATCCAGCGGATATTTACGTTATTCAGCGCGTCGTCACCGAGAAAGCTTTTGCATGTTATACTGTCAAAATCAATTGCGGAGTCCTGCTTAAAATGATCCGTACTGTCATATAGCACCGAAACAATGTCTGCGTTATATTTGTTTTTTAAGTGCGTCAGAATGCTGAAATACTGCCTGTGAACCCGGTCGTCGGAATCA
>ONCY01000156.1:1771-2206 GCA_900316435.1 uncultured Eubacteriales bacterium
CGTTTGGTACGTCGATCACTTTTATTCTGCTGTCATTTTTCTCATATCGGCGCAAAACGGAAAGGCTTGTGTCGGTGCTTCCGTCGTTTACGCAGATGATTTCAAGGTTTTTATAATCGTTATTGATTACCGAATCCAAACACCCGGGCAGGTATTCCGCCGTGTTGTATACGGGAATAATAACCGAAATCAGTTTTTGTTTATCGCTCATTTTTACCTCAATAAACGTTATTTTTCAATAACCTCAAGCCACTGCCGCGCTGTTTTTTTGCGGGTTGTTCTCGCGCAGAGGAATAAAGGAATAACCGAACATCAGCCCGCACAAAATCGCCAACGCCGTCAGAGCCGCAAGAGGTATTTTTATAATTGTTTTTATGTATTTCATATACTCTAACACAAGCATCTCCCTGTTATTCTTTCTTATGCTTTTATAGA
>ONCY01000096.1 GCA_900316435.1 uncultured Eubacteriales bacterium
CCCTGCCGAATTGTCTTTCAATTTCACTTTTTTTCATAACGATTGTTATTGGTCTGCCGTGAGGGCAGTAACGAATATCGGGGTTTTCTTCCAAGGTTTTTACAATGTCCATAAGCTCCTGAGATGAGTTTTTGTTGCCCGCCTTTATTGCGCTTCTGCATGCGACATTGTGATAAAACCAATCCATTTTTTCGGTAAAAATATCGTTTTTACCCTGAGAAATATAGTCCGCCATTTCCGTGATACAGTCAGCAATTTCAGCGGCGTCTATATATTGAGGAGCGCTGCGGACAATAACTGTAGAGTTTCCAAAATCCTCAACATCAAATGAACATTCGCGGAACATTTCAAGATTATTAACAGCCGCGTTGTATTCTTCCTTGCCGAGCGTTACCGTTACGGGCTGCAGAAGAAGCTGAGCGGCGGAACCCGCTTTGTCAGCCTTTAGCTTTTCGTAAATAATTCGCTCGTGAGCGGCGTGCTTATCAATAAAAAGCAGTTCTTTTTTATTGTTTTCAACGATTATATATGTATCAAAAGCTTCGCCGATAAATTTCAAACTGTCTTTCTGAGGCTGAAAAAGCGTAGCCTGCTGCGGTTCTCTTGCGATAATCTCAGGTTTTTGTTCTGACTTGATTTCTGTTTTATTTGTAAAAACAGGTTCCTTTGATGGCAAAGAGCTTTTGCTGAGTTCAGCTTCTTTCTGTGCCGAGTTGATAGCCTGCTTAGAAAACAAATCGAATGGATTATTTGAATCTGATAATACGGCTTTTGAAGGATGAAACGTCCCATCTGATTCTAGGACATCAATATCAAGCTCGCTTATCGGGTCGGGCTTTTTTTCAGTTGGCTGAGGCTGTTTTGGCATTTTCTGCTTTGGCTGTTTATTAAGGATCGCTTCAGCGTTGTGAAACGGATTAAACGGCTTAATGCTCGGAGCCGAAGAAGCTTGGGCAGGATTATTTGAAAACACCGCCTGCTTTTTTGTGTCGAACTGCATAAGCGCGGATTTAACCGCGTGGTAAACTGCGTCAAATACAGGCCGCTCGTTTATAAAACGCACTTCTATTTTTGAGGGGTGCACGTTAACGTCGATATTCTCAAACGGAAGGCTCAAATTTAACACACACGACGGAAACTTGCCGACCATTATCGAATGCTTAAACGCTTCCTCCACCGCCGCCATTGCGGTTCGGGATTTGACATATCTTCCGTTAATGAAGAAATTTTGCATATTGCGGTTAGGTCTTGAGTGAACGGGCTTTGAAACATAGCCGCCAACGGTAACGGAATCAAGCTTATAGTCAACCGGAATAAGTCCTCCCGCAAATTCTCTTCCGAACACGGAATATATCGCCGAGAGCAGCTTGCCGTCGCCAAAGGTTTTTAACGCCTGTTTGCCGTCGCGTATATAAGTAAATGCAATATCTGGCCGTGAAAGCGCTGTTTTATCGATAACATTAGAAACAGCATTTCCCTCGGAAACATCTTTCTTAAGGAACTTTGCTCTTGCGGGAATGTTGTAGAAAAGGTCACGGATAACAAAAGTCGTACCGACAGGACACCCCGCGTCGTCAAAGCTGACTTCCTCGCCGCCTTCAATCAAATACGAAGAACCGATATCCTCATTAACATTGCGTGTAATGAGCTGCAGTCGAGAAACAGACGCGATGGAAGCAAGAGCCTCGCCTCTGAATCCGAGTGTTGATATACAGTCAAGATCCTCCTGCTCCTTCACCTTGCTTGTTGCGTGGCGAAGAAAAGCCACTCTAACATCGTCCTTAGCTATACCGCAGCCGTCGTCGGTGACGCGCATAAAGGTAGTTCCGCCGTTTTTTATCTCGACTGTAATGTTTTTAGCGCCTGCGTCAATCGCGTTTTCAACCAGCTCCTTGATTACAGAGGCAGGGCGTTCAACTACCTCGCCAGCCGCAATTAATTCCGCGACATGCTTGTCTAAAACATTGATTACTCCCATGTTGTCACCGCCTTTCTGTATATGTTAAATCTGTTAAATCATTTTTTTAAGCTCGTACAATATGTTCATCGCTTCAATAGGCGTAAGCGTGTTGAGGTCGAGCTCAGTCAGCCTTTCGATTACAGGACTTTGCGCTGTTGAAATAAGCGAAAGCTGAGTGTCGGCAGAAGATACGGCTTTTGGAGAAACGAGTGTTTCAGCTTTTCCGCTTTCAAGCTCCGAGAGCACTTCCTTTGCCCTGCTGATAATTGAATTGGGCACACCTGCAAGCTTTGCTACTTCAATTCCGTAGCTGTCGTCAGCGCCGCCCGGTATGATTCGACGCAGAAATGTAATATCGTCTCCGCGCTTTTTGACCGCAATGTTGTAATTCTTAACGCCGTCAAGCAGCTCCTCCATAACGGTAAGCTCGTGGTAGTGGGTTGCGAAGAGGGTTTTTGCTCCGAGCTTTTTTTTATCGGCGCAGAACTCCAAAACAGCTCTTGCAATGCTCATTCCGTCAAATGTTGAAGTTCCTCTGCCTATCTCATCAAGAATAAGAAGACTTTTTGAAGTTGCGGATTTTACAATATGCGCAACTTCGTTCATCTCAACCATAAAAGTAGATTGACCGGAAGCCAAATCGTCCGACGCGCCAACACGTGTAAAGATGCTGTCGACAATACCTATCTGAGCCGATGAAGCGGGAACGAAGCTGCCCATCTGAGCAAGAAGAACAATAAGCGCGGTCTGGCGCATATATGTTGATTTTCCTGCCATGTTGGGGCCTGTAATTATTGCTACTCTGTCCCCTTTGCTGTCGAGGTTTACGTCGTTTGGAACAAAGGGAGCGTCCTTAAGGAGCGTCTCAACAACAGGATGACGCGCGTTTTTAATATGAATAGCGCTTGATTGAGTAACATCGGGACGGATATAACGGTTGTCGGATGCAACATTTGCAAGCGAGTTGATTACATCAAGCGCTGCAATAGCTTTTGCGGTTTTTTGAATTCGCTCAAGGTTTTCCGCAACGATGACACGAATTCCGTCAAATATTGCGTATTCCATTGATACGCTTCTGTCTTTGGCTCCGAGAATTCTTGATTCGATTTCCTTTAAATCGGGAGTTATGTACCGCTCGCAGTTAGTAAGCGTCTGCTTGCGGATGTAACTGTCGGGAACCTGAGATTTATATGAATTTGTTACCTCGATATAGTAACCGAAAACCTTATTATAGCCGACTCTGAGCTTAGGAATACCTGTTTTTTCGCGCTCATCCGCTTCAATTCTCGCAAGAATATCCTTTGAGTTTGTCATATCGGATATAATAACATCAAGCTCCTGATTATAGCCCTGTTTGATCATTCCACCCTCACGAATTGTAAACGGAGGATTAGGAACAATTGCGCTGTCAATTAACGCGTGGATATCCTCGAGCGTATCTAAGCTTTTAGAACGCAAATCGCGTGCGTTTGCCGAGCCGTAAACAATTCGAGTCATAAGCCGCTCAATATCAAAAATACCGGTGAGTGCTTCGGTTATTTCAAGCCTTAAAAGATTGTTGTTTACAAGCTCTTCGACCGCCGATTGACGGTTGTTGATTTTTGAAATATTCATCAGCGGATGTTCAAGCCAAGAACGGATAAGGCGCTTTCCCATCGCTGTTTTTGTTTTGTCGATAACCCACAAAAGCGAGCCGCGCTTTTCTTTGGTGAGCATTGTTTCGGTAAGCTCAAGATTGCGCTGAGTGTTGTAATCGAGCCGCATATACTGCGCCTCGGAATAAAGCTCAATGTGGCTGATACGCTCAAGCCCTGACATCTGGGTTTCTTTAAGATAGTTAATCAGCGCTCCTACCGTTGAAACAAGCACATGCTTATCTTTTACGTCGTTATATTCAGCTCCAAACTGATCGAGAACGGTTTGAGAACATAAATTCAGCTCGAACTTATTATCCTCAAGCATTTCTACGCCTGCTGATAGCTTTGTTTTAATAAACACGGGAAGCGATTTTATGTTTATTATGTCGCCGCCAATAAGAATTTCGCGCGGGCTGTAGGACGAAAGCTGATTTGTTAAAATATTTACAGAATCCTTGCCCGTTATTTCAGTTGCGTATAATTCTCCTGTAGAAATATCGCAAAAGCAAAGACCGATAACCTTATCAGCGGAAAACATGCAGCAAATATAGTTGTTTTTGCCTTCCTCAAGCATGCTTTGCTCCATAACGGTTCCCGGGGTAATAACGCGGATAATATCGCGCTTTACCAAACCTTTTGCCGCCTTTGGATCCTCGGTCTGCTCACAGATTGCGACCTTATAGCCCTTTGCTACAAGGCGTGCAATATAGCCCTCACAGCTGTGAAAAGGCACACCGCACATCGGGGCGCGCTCCGCTTGTCCGCAGTCTCTGCCTGTTAGTGTGAGTTCCAGCTCTTTGGACGCGATTTTAGCGTCCTCGTAAAACATCTCATAGAAATCTCCGAGGCGATAAAACAGAATACAATCCTTATTCGCTTCTTTTATTTCAAAATACTGCTTCATCATCGGTGACAGTTCAGCCAAATTCTCACACCCTTTCGTCGTATAGTTTTATATTTTTAAGAGCAGCCGCCGCAGGTGCTGCAGCTTCCCGTGCAGTCAGCAACGTCAGCAGTCTCGGGGTCAGCGCCCTGAGCGCATTGCTGTATAATAGCGCTCACACGGTTGAGCACAGCGTCAAACGCCGACTTTGCGTCGTTGTACGCTATCATATTGTCATTCGACATTATCTTGGAATAGACCTCACGCATTTCTTTGTTAGCCTGTGTAAGCTTTTCCTGATCTCTGTCTTTTTTGCCTGCCTCGTCGTTTATAATCATTCTTTTAAGATTGAATTCGCCGATAAGCTGCTGCAGCTCTGTGTCGGCGTCGGCAACATGCTGGGCGTTCTGCCAGTTGATATATGTCTCCTCCTGCTGGAGAGCCTTGCCTAATTCTCTTGCCATTGTAATGATATCCATTTTTATTCCTCCGTTTTCAGCTCGCCCTTGAGAATCCAATTGCGAGCTTTGGTAATAGTTGCATTTTGAAATGTGCCGATCAAGCTTTCATCGCCGTCAAGCTCAACGATAATATTGCCGCTTGTCCGGGCGTTAAGCTCGCCTGTTTTTTCCTTTACTCCCTCAATGAGAACCCGCTCGGATTTGCCTACCATTGAAGAACAGCGCTTCGCCGCGATTTCCTCCTGAACGTCAAGCAGCTCACGGAACCACTTTCCCTTTTCCTCTGCGGAAATCGGATCGTCATATTTTTCGGCAGGCGTACCTTTTCTGGGAGAAAAAATAAAAGTAAACAGCGAAGTAAATTCAACCTTACGGATCAGCGAAAGCGTCTGCTTAAAGTCCTCGTATGTTTCTCCCGGGAAGCCTACAATAATATCGCTTGTAAGCGAAACATCTTCGATACGCTCTTTTGCGTACGCTACGGTCTCCAAGTACTTTTTGCGGTCGTAGTGACGGTTCATCGCCTTTAATATTCTATCCGAGCCGCTCTGGAACGGCAGATGCAAATGCTTGCTTATATGACGGCCTGAAGCGATGGTGTCGATCAGTTCCTTTGAGCAGTCCTTCGGGTGCGAGGTCATAAAGCGCAGCCAGTAGTCGCCTTCAATGCTGTCGATCTCGCTTATAAGCTGAGCAAAGCTAAGCGGCGTTTCAAGCGTTTTTCCATATGAGTTGACATTCTGTCCGAGCAAGGTTATATCCTTATAGCCGCTTTGGATCATCTGACGCGCCTCGGAAAGTATCAAGTCCTTTTCTCTGCTGCGTTCTCTGCCGCGGACATACGGAACAATACAGTAGGTGCAGAAATTATTGCAGCCGTACATGATAGGCAGCCAGCCCTTAAAGCTACCGTCTCTGCGTACAGGGTAGCCCTCGTAAAGCTTTTTATCATCATTGCCGCGCTCAAAAACGCGTCTGCCGTCAACAAGCGCCGAATAATACAACTCAGGAAAATGATGCAGTGAGTGAGTTCCGAAAACAAGGCTTACAAACGGAAAGCTGTTATAGATCCTGTTTGCAACGTGCTCCTGTTCCATCATGCAGCCGCAAAGCGCGATAAGGATTTGAGGATGCTTTCTTTTTAAATTTTTTAGCGCGCCTACATTTCCAAAAACCCTGTCCTCGGCGTGTTCGCGTACAGCACAGGTATTAAACAGAATAAAGTCGGCGTCCTCAGGAGTGTCGGTAAAATCAAAACCCGAATGGCTCAGCATTCCTTTGATTTTTTCGCTGTCAGCCACATTTTGCTGGCAGCCGTAGGTGCGAACAAAAGCCAGCGGCTTATCGCCGCGCTTGCGGATCTCCATTATTTCGGCAATCAGATTCATATATTCAAACTGCTTATCGTTTATGGATTCCGCTTTAATAGTATTAGCCAACAAATAAACACCTACTCACCCATTTTAATTAACTGAATAATTATATCATATTTAATCGGGTATTTCAATATGTTTTTACACAATATTTCGGCTTTTATCATCGAATCGGCGTATAATATCCACCATATGTTGTGGGAATTTCGCCTACAATCACCGATTGAGCGATTTCATAATCTGAGGAAAAAGTGAGCGTGTCATCATAATCAACGGAAGCAGTGACAATTTCAGAGGTGACTACCAAACGGATATGATGTATTGTCTGATTTATTCCCGCCGATTCAAAGCTGCTTACAAGCTCCGCGGAAAAACTGCCTGTGAGGCAATAGCTCAGCGGGATTTTAGGGCCGTGATTTGCAATAAGGCTCAGACCAGTAAAAGCTCCGAGCGGAATATGCATAACGCTGTTGCGTATTTTTTCGATCTCATTTTCCGCTTCGGCGACAATTTTTGTTTTGAAGGAATTGATAGTCGCGGCATTTGTTTCAATTGAGCTTACCTTGTTTCCGCTGTACCTGACAGTCGCGAAATCGCTGTATTCAAAGCCCTCGTTTTTAAGTACTTCCTCAACCGCGTTGCCGACGCATTTTGTTGTTTCCTGACGGGCAAATGCCGGAAAAAAGTTTTTGCTGAAATTTGAAATCTGTTTTTCAAAGCCTCTTACAGCAAAAAACAGAAGAAGTAAAAAAACAACAACACGAATCAGGCGTTTATGTTTTTTATAAAAATGCTTTCTTTTAAGCTTTTTTGCAACCAAAAAAACACCCCTTGTCATTTTACACAAGGGGTGTTTGATGGTGAATTATTCTTCGTCTTCGTCGCAGTTCTCTTTAAAATCGCAGGAATCGCAGTCAAAATCGCAGTCTTCCTCATCATCAAAGAGATTTGAGAAATCAAATTCAAGCGTTTCGCCGCAGTTGGGGCAAGTGATTTCGCCCTCAAGGAGAACGTCCTCCGAAACGTTGATTTTCTCGCCGCAGGAATCGCAGGTTACTTCGTAAAAAGGTTCCTCATCTTCATCGTAGTCGTCGAAATCGTCGTAATCACCATAATCTTCGTCATCGTCTCCGAATAACTCATCTTCAACATCGGCAAGATCCTGATCGATCTCATCAACTTCTTCGCTGAGCTCATCATAAAGCTCTTCCATGTCCTTTACCTCGTAAGCAACATCGTCAAGGAGGTCGATGATAGCGTTAAGAACCTTAACCTCGGGCTTGCTTTCGTCAAGCGAAAGACCTTCGGCAAGACCTTTGATATAAGCAATTTTTTCGGTTAAATTCATAGTTTTCTCCTAATTAAGCTCTGCCCATGTATTCGCCGGTGCGGGTATCGATCTGGATAACCTCGCCCTCGTCGATAAAGAGGGGAACCTTGATCTCTGCGCCTGTTTCAAGCGTTGCTGGCTTGGTAGCGTTTGTAGCGGTGTCACCCTTAAAGCCGGGATCGGTTTTGGTAACGGTAAGCTCAACAAAGTTGGGCGGCTCAACGCCGAATACGTTGCCCTTGTAGGACAGGATCTTACAAACCATGTTCTCTTTTACAAACTTGAAGTTGTCGCCGAGAACTGTCTTATTAATGGGGATCTGCTCCCATGTTTCGGTGTCCATGAAGTAGTAGAGATCGCCGTCGGAATAGCTAAACTCCATGTCCTTTCTCTCAATAAAAGCGGTGGGATATTTGTCGTTGGGGTTGAATGTCTTTTCAACCACGGCGCCTGTAATTACGTTTCTGATTTTAGTTCTGACAAACGCAGCGCCCTTACCCGGTTTTACATGCTGGAATTCGATGATGGAAACAACCTGTCCATCCATTTCGAATGTTACTCCGTTTCTGAAATCACCTGCTGAAATCATATTAATTACCTCCTGTTTTATGAATACAACTCTGGGTTAAAATTATTATACCTAATATTGGGAAAAAATGCAAGTACTTTATAGAATTATCAGTTCTTTGGGCAATTTTACAAAATTATAAAAACCGTTTTCCGTTACGCAAACCATGTCTTCAATTCGCACTCCGAATTTATCGGGCAAATAAATACCCGGTTCATCGGTAATGATCATTCCCGATTGTAAAACAGTATCGCTTTTTGTAGAAACAAACGGAAGCTCGTGGATATCAAGCCCCACTCCGTGCCCTGTTGAGTGACCGAAATATTGACCGTATCCGTTTTGCTCTATTATATCTCTCGCTGTCTTATCGACTTCACTGCATTTTATGTTCGGACGGATAATATCAAGAGCTGAGAGCTGAGCCTGGAGCACGATTTGATATATTTCACGCATTTCATCGGTTGCAGAGCCTACAGCCACGGTTCGTGTGGTGTCGCTGTGATAGCCCTCATACACCGCGCCGAAATCGCATGTAAAGAAATCGCCTTGTCTTACAGTATCGTTTGATGGCACTCCGTGCGGAAGCGAGGTTTTTTTGCCTGTAATTGTAATCAAATCAAACGAAACGTCCTCTGCCCCGCCGCGCTTCATCTCAAACTCAAGCCTTGCCGAAAGCTCGCGCTCACTGACGCCCGGTTTAAGGAAATTAAGCATTTCAATATACGCTTTTTCAGCAATTCTCTGAGCTTTCTCTATTTTCTCAATCTCGGATTTATCTTTAATTATGCGAATTTCATTGATTTTTTTATCAAGCAAGCCGTCTGCCTTTATTTCAATATTATGCTCTGAAAAAACCTTTTTAAAAAACAAAAAACGGGTTACGCTGAGGTTCTCGGCTTCACCGATAACTAAACTAATCTTTTCTGATTCAAGCAGTTCAATCAAGCTTTCTGAAAGCTTTTGAAAACAGATAACCTTACAGTCGCTCACCTTGTTCTGAGCCGCCTCAAAATACCGAAAATCCACAAATAGAGTAACGCTGTTTTGAGTGACAACAAGATACCCCTCGCTGTGAAAAAAGCCCGTGAAATACCCGATATTTACTTCATTTGACAACAACAGCGCATTTTTTTTGTCGGAAATAAGCGCTCTTAATGTGTTAATTCTTTTTTCGAATAATTCTTTCATTTCAGAATGTCCTTTAAAGCGGCAATTGCCAGAAAATAGCTCTGTTTTCCAAAGCCCGCAATCTGACCTGCGCAGACAGGAGCAATAACGGAATGGTGACGGAACTCCTCTCGGGCGTGGATATTTGACATATGAATCTCGACATACGGGATATTTACCGAAGCGATAGCGTCACGCAGAGCGTAGCTGTAATGAGTAAGCGCGCCGGCGTTTATAACCGCACCGTCAAACTCGGTAAGCGATTCATGGATTTTGTCGATTAAGTCGCCCTCGTGATTTGACTGGTAAACCTCTGCCTCAAAACCATTTTTCTCGGCGCAAAGAAGTATTTCCTCGGAAATAGTATCGGCGGTTTCGGTACCGTATACGCCCTTTTCCCTGATTCCGACCATATTGAGGTTTGGCCCCAGCATAATTAGTATTCTTTTCAAAAAAATCACCTCATACAAAAAGCGGACAGTTGCCCTGTCCGCCTGTTTGATTATCTGTATTTGCGTTTACGAGCCGCTTCAGATTTCTTTTTGCGCTTTACCGAAGGTTT
>ONCY01000005.1 GCA_900316435.1 uncultured Eubacteriales bacterium
ATATTTTTATACACAGACGTCACAAGTTCTGTACAGCCAATTAGCAAAGCCGCAATAATAGCAAAAATCTGCGAAATATATACTTTTTTTATTCCTTTTTCCGTATTATGATATTCCATGATAAGCTCCGAAAAAGATCACGGTTTTCCGTGCATTATATACAATAATATTATCATATTTCCAATAATATTGCAACATTAAAAACATATAATTTAGTTATATATAATAAAAAAGAGCGTGCCGAAGCACGCCCTTAAATAATGATTATTATTTTAAATACATTGTTGTTCCGCCGATCGCTCCTGAGATTCCCTTGAATCCGTCTGCACAGCAAACATATACTCTCATATTAGCTTTGCCTATTGCCGAAACATTAAGCGTTCCGTTGGTAACGGTCTTTCTGTCGCCGGTTACAGCGTCTATATAAAGTCCGTTTGGAATGTTTTTGAAAGTCGCGTTACCTGAAACCGTAACACAAGCAAGGCTGTCAACGCCTGTATCTGTATAGCGGCGGATATACGCTATATCACCGCTGACATAGTTCGATGAAACGGTATACTGACCCATTTGAAGCGCCGGAATAGCGTTTCTTATTTTATTAAGCTTCATAAGATGCTGAGCTAAGGAAGCGTGAAGCGTATTATTAACAGTGCCCGACGCCGTAAACTCACCGAAACCTGTGGCATTTACATCACCCTTAAGATAATCGCCATAGTAAGCTCGCCCGGTTTGTGATAGCGGTTTTTCTAAACCAACATCAATGCTTTCGCCTTTTTGGAATTCGATTTCGGAGCCGTAATAGATGCAGGGAATTCCGCGGAATGTAAACATCAGATCAAGGTTTTCCGCCCATGTCTGAGTGCCGCCCGCAAAACGTCTTTTTTCATCGTATTGTTCGGGAGCATAGTCGTGCGAATCAACATACATAACATTGTAGGTTGCGTCGTTATAATACTTATCGGCTTTTACAGCCAAATCAAATGCACCCTTTGCACTGCCGAACGCACGGTGTACAGGGAAGTCGATCGCTTCCATGCCCGACGCCATAGAGCGATCAGGAGTATGGTATGTGATTCCGTTCAAGAAAGCGTTGTCAGATGTTGGCTCATTGCTTGTGTCATCCTCTTCAATATAGTGGTCGAACGTTATGTTCATGTTTTCATTTATGTCATTAAACGTTGAGCCCCAGTGCCACTGCTGAGCCCACTTGGGATTGCTCTCTTTCCATGTGTAATACGGAGCGGATTCTTCAGCATGTCCGCGGTACCAAGCGGCGGGCATACGAGTACAGATTTCACCGAACATCAAGAAATTAGGCTTACCGGCAGCCGTTGCTGCTTCATGGATCTGGTCGTTAAACATAAGATTTAGAGCAAGTCTGGGGATATGACGAACCGTATCCACGCGGAAACCATCAACTCCGCGATTGATATATTCGGAGTAAGTGTTTGTTACATATTCCGCAACAGCAGGGTTTTCTGTGTTCAAGTCAACGCAATCGCCGTCAATCTGGCAGTATTTACATGACCAGTCGTCCCAGTTTAGGCTTTGAAAATAACCTGTATGATAGTAGTTATTTGGGTTGTATAAGTCACTGCTTGAAAGCTTATTGTCCGAATAATCCTGTTGTGCCGGCGCCAGACCGGTTGAGTTACCGTTATCTCCGGAATATTCGGTATTCTTCATAAGATTAAGACGTTGATCATACTGTGTTTTACCAGGCTGTGACCAGTATTCCTCAGGTGAACTGAGGCCGTAAGAGTCAAGAAGATAATCGGTAGGAATCATCGACTCTTCAATGTTTGACAAGTCCTTTGTTGTGTCTTTTGTAAAAAGCGGACAAAGATTAGCTTCACCGAAGTTGCCTGTGTGCTGGAAAACAACATCCTGATATATCTTCATGTCCTTCTCATGAACAGCGCGAATCAAATCATCATAATCATAATCGTCGCTTTCATGGCGCACATCAACGGTTGAATAATCCATGGCGTGATAGCCGTGATAATCATATCCGGATCCGTTGGTAACTACAGGAGTGACCCAAACCGAGTTAAAGCCGAGCGCCTTGATATAGTCGAGCTTTTCGGCAAGTCCCTTGAAGTCACCGCGCCACGCAGGGTCTGAATCTGGGTTATTAGCGTCACCGTCATTCCAGCAGTGAACGTTGTTTGAAGAGTCGCCGTCATAGAAGCGCGTAGGAATTACAAAATAGATTGAGTCCATACGCGGATCGAAGCTCTCGACGGGATCTACCTCGTCGGGATCATATTTTGTCCATTTTCCGTTGCTGAAATACCAGTCGCCCGAAGCGTTTGTTATTTTTTGTTCCTTGGAATACTGCTTTCCGTCAGCGTCGGTTACAATTACATTTACCTTAGTGATGCTCTTTACAACGTAATTGAACCACTTCCCCGAAGCAACCATTTTCTCACCGGGATATGATTTTGACATTGCGCTGTTGGTGGGAAGCGAGTTCCACAAATACAAGTACGGCTGTGAAAGCCCGTCCTGTCTTACATGGATTACTATATTCGACGGAGTACTGCTGCCGGCGCCAACTTCCGCGTCGTTAGGCACAGCTTCAGCCGAAACCGCAACAGCCCCTATAGAAGTAATCATGACAAGAGCAAGAAGAACAGCTATTATTTTTTTAACTTTAAACATAACATTTACCTCTTAATACAGCATTATTCTCAGCTGAACTCAGCAAGCTTTCTCTGAATAGCCGTTACATCCGTTATTGTAAATACTCCATCCTTATTCATATCACCAAGCTCAAGAGTAACAGTATAACCTGAATACTCGGCAAGATACATCTGAATATATGTAGCATCCAAAACGCTGATTACTCCGTCCTTATTTACATCGCCTAATTGATAAACAGGATCAGTCGGGGTTGTAGGAATATCTCCTCCCGTGGATGTAACAGTAATGGTTTTGTTTACGGTTGTGTTATCCGAACTCTGTACAAAAACGGAAATTTTATATTCGCCCTCCTCGGTTGGAGTAAACGAATAGTAATTATTCAGAGTATAATAAGCTGTGTTCTGTGTGCCTGACGGAGCGACAATAACATACTTATAAAATAACAGGTTTGTTCCCATCTGTCCGCCTCCGGCATTTACCGTTACAGCGGAAGCCTCGCCCTTTTTTATGTAGCTGCTGTCTGATGGCGTCACCTTCTTAATGATAGGAGTACTAAGACCACTATCGCTTAATACCGTAAGAGTTAGTGAGCGGCTGTTTTCGTTGCCGGCGGAATCCTTAAAATCAAATGTTACTGTATATTCTCCCGCCTCGTTCGGAATCCACGATACAGAGTTGCTGGATGAAAAATCTCTTAAAATGTTACCGTTAACGCTGAACTTGTAACTTACGGTACCATCACTGCTTTCCGCCTCAGCCGAGAGAACAACCTCCATACCTGTATATATTTTATTTGAAGGCACAGCCTTGAAAGACTTTATGCGAATAGGACTTGTATCATATATAGACCATGATTTTGTTTGGTTGTCGTAGATATAACCGTATTTTGCGGTAAGGTCTACGGTCTGATTTGAGCCGTTGTCGCTGAAAATACAGTTGGCAAATGCTTTTACCGCTGTGTATGACCACACATCATCACCAACAAGCGTCATATTTACGCCCGACCAGGCGGCGTTTGTATCGGAGCCGCTGTTCCACATGTAGCATTTAGGCGTTGACCACTTGGCGCTGTTTTTCAGGTAAACGGTATAAGCTCCCGAAGGCAGTGTTGATACGGTTGAAGCCGTGGGTGATGTTGAAACCGTCGGCAATGTTGCGCTTGTTGTCGGCTCAACATACTGCGACCAGGATTTTAAACTGAGGTCGTAAATCTTTCCGTCGCCGCCGTTGCCGGTATAGGTAAGATCTTCAGTTTTCTGACTGCTGCTTCCGGCATTAAAAATAATTTTTGTGTAGTCGTCGGTAAGCCTGTAGGAAAAAATATTATCGGTTCCCGACACCTTGGTCATCTGAACGCCCGGCCAACTATGATTTTCATTACCGCTTCCGCCGTTGTTTTTCCACATATAGCAATAGATTGAGGAAGTGCTCCAGCCGTTATTTACTTTTACATAGACCGTGTCGCCCGTAGTCGCATCAACGCTGAAAGAAAGTGCCAAAAAAGAGCATAACAGCAAAGCGGCACAGACAACAATACTTATGATTTTATGTCTGTTTCTGACCATAACGGTATCCCTCCGTTCATTTATAGAAATATAATTAAAAATATCTCTTTTCTATTTTATTTTACAATAATAGCAACTAATTAATATTCTAATTTAGAATTATATTCATGTTTAGTCTTCCAAAAATCATAATACTTTTTTGTGGATTGTATCTATATATAATGAACAAAAAAACTGCCCGCAGAAAAGCTCTGCGGACAGTTTAAGATTATTACTGCATAAAGAATTCATAGAAAGCGCGGTATGCCATAAACACATCGGTCTTGCTTACAATCTCAAAAGGCGCATGCATACTGAGTACAGGCACGCCGAGGTCGATAACGTCAACGTTCATATTGGCTACATACTTGGCTATTGTTCCGCCGCCGCCGAGGTCTACCCTGCCCAGCTCGCCGATTTGCCACTGAATATTATTCTTTTCAAGCATTCCGCGAACCGCACCCATGTATTCAGCGGAAGCGTCGGAGGTGTCGTACTTTCCGCCATGGCCTGTGTATTTCGAAATAACAACGCCGCCGTTTATAAAGCAGCTGTTTTTCGCCTCAAAAGCCGAAGCGTAGGTCGGGTCAAATGCAGCGTTGACATCTGCCGACAGGCAGGTGCTCTTTGACATTGCACGGTATCCCTCTACCCCATCCTGCTTTGCAAGGTCGTAAATAAAATAGCGCAAAAAGTCGCTCTGCATTCCTGTATTGCCGTCACTGCCTATTTCCTCTTTGTCTGTAAGGTAGGTAATGCAGGTGGAGTCAACATCTTCGGCGTTAAGTGCCGCCATAAGCGCGGGATAAGCGCATACTTTATCATCGTGGCCGTAACCGCCTATCATACTTCTGTCAAAACCGATGTCTTTAGCCTTAAATGAAGGCACAAGGCAAAGCTCAGCGGAAAGAAAGTCGCCTTCAGTAATGCCGTATTTTTCATTGAGGATTGACATTACATTAAGCTTTACCAGCTCTTTTTCGTCCTCAGCATCAGCATATGGTCTTGAGCCGACCAAAACATTCAAGTCCTCGCCGGTAAACGCCTTTGCCATCGGCTTTGTCACCTGTTCCTGAGCGAGGTGAGGCAGCAAATCAGTTACGCAGAAACAGCTCTCGTTATCCTCATCGCCCCACTTTACATCTACACGGGTGCCGTCAAGCTTTACTACAACACCGTGAAGCGTAAGCGGAATAGCCGTCCACTGGTATTTTTTAAGGCCGCCGTAATAATGAGTTTTAAAAAGAGCTAAATTGTTGGCTTCATAGAGAGGATTGGGCTTTAAATCAATGCGTGGTGAATCTATATGAGCGATTGCAAGACGAGCGCCGTTTTTTACGCCGTTTTTGCCGATAACAGCAAGTGCAATTGCTTTGTCTCGGTTGACAAGATACACCCTGTCTCCTGCCTTATATTCTTTTTCAGGGTCATACGGTACAAAGCCCGCCTTTTCAGCAGCTTCCACAGTATATTTTACAGCCTCGCGCTCTACCGGAGAAGCGTTTAAAAACACCTTATAGCCTTCGCAAAACGCATCCGCCGCATCGATTTCCTCTGCCGACAGCGCTTTTACACCTTTGGGTTCATTTAACAGTTTTTCGCGCAGCTCCTGCATAGCGTTCTTTTCTTCTGACATATTGTATTCTTCCTTTCCGATTTATACTATATATTTTTCCCGTTTATGTATTTGGGATTCATTTTTGTAGGTATAATTATTTGCCCTCGTATAATTCTCTGTAAATATCCTCCGCTTCCTCAACCTTGATTATGTAGTTGCGGGTTTCTGCGAAAGACCGAGGTATATTGTCAACTATAAGCGATTTGCCGTCGGGGCTGATGTTGGGATCTTCAAGCCATGCCGTGACATTCCCCGGGCCCGCATTATACGCTGCCAGCGCACACTCCTCATTGCCGAAAGTGTCGAGATGGTCGCGAAGAATATAGCAACCATAGTCGATATTTATTGCGGGATCAAACAAGTCGTTTGTAGTATACTTTCCGCTCTCTCCGCGAATATTCATATATGTTTCAAATGTATCCGGAGTAATCTGCATAAGACCGCACGCGCCGACACCTGACTGAGCGTCTGACTTAAACTTGCTTTCGGTACGGATAACAGCATATATAAACGATGTGCTCAGGTTATATTCATTTGACGCTTTTTCAACATATTCGCCGTATTTTTGAGGGTACTGCTTTGTTTTAAACATACCCGAGTTAAAAGCGATAACAACGCCCACAACTCCGATTGTCAAAACAAGCGAAATAACAATAAAGATTATCAATCCCTTTTTACTCTTCTTTTTACTTTTTATATATCTTTTCCCTTGCGCAGCACGAGACTGTGCCATTACATCACCCCATTTGTGATACTATTATATGCTTCTTCTCCTTGCCTAATCAAATTACGTTCATCGGAGTTGTTTTCAATTATAATATCTGCGTGTTTTCTGAAGTAATCTTCGCTGAATTGCGCTTTTATTCTGGAAACCGCTTGTTCCTCGGTCAAATTGTCACGATGTATAATTCGTTTCAGCCGCAGCTTTTCGTCTGCCACAACGGCGAGAATAACGTCGCAGATAACATCCGCTCCTGCCTCAAACAGCTGAGGCGCGTCAAAAACGACAACTCCCTTCGCGTCTTTTAGCAACTCAAAGAGCCTTGCGGTAACGAATGGATGTACAATAGCGTTCAGCGCGGCAGTATTTTCCTTTGACGAAAAAGCTCGTTCTGCCAACATTCTGCGGTTTAAGGTGCCGTCAGGGTTAATTATTTCAGCGCCGAAGTACGCCGCAACTGCTTTAAGGCAATATGAGCCGGGTGTATATAAATCTGTGACTATTTCATCAGCATTTATTATCTTCGCTCCCAGTTTTGAAAAGAGCTTGGAAACCGTGCTTTTTCCAGCTCCGCTCTGCCCGGTCAGACCTATTAATTTATACTGTTTCAAGGTCAATCACCTCAAATCCCGCAGCGCGGATAAGACGGTTATATACAGCTAAACCTACTCCCTCTACACTCGGAAGGCGCGAGTAAACCGTACGGATGGTTTTGTTTTCATCAATTCTACGCAGGCAGTCAAACAAATGCCGCGCGTGAGTAAGATAATCGTTTCTTCTTCCCAGCGATACGGTTTTTGTTTTCAGCAGCAGCAAATCCTCATCACAGCACAGTGCGCATACGTCATCTGCACTGTGTGCGTTGACAAATGAAATATACGCTTCATCACTGCCCTTGATAAGTAAAACATTCGCTTTCGGCGCGTAGTGCTTGTATTTCATTCCCGGGCTTGCCGCCGTGGCACCCTCTGCTAATTGATGAATAACCGCGTCATCAACCTCAACCTTGCCGAGAACCTCTCTGAGCTGTTCAACGGTGATTCCTCCGGGACGAAGAATTCTCGGCACATCTGTTGCCAGAGTGATAACCGTGCTCTCAACACCAACCTCGCAGGCTCCACCGTCAAGCACGGCATCGATTTTGTCGTTCATATCATTTAAAACATGTTGCGCTGTAGTGGGGCTTGGAGAGCCTGAAAGATTTGCCGAGGGAGCGGCTAACGGCGTTTTTGCTTTCCTGATAATCTCCTGTGCCACAGGATGGCTCGGAAAGCGGATAGCAACAGTATCCAAACCAGCGGATACTTCGGGAGGTATTACGTCGGTTCGCTTCATAATCATAGTAAGAGGTCCCGGCCAGAACGCTTTTGCAAGGGTTTTTGCGTTCTCGGGAATCTCTCTGACAAGGTTATACTTTTCAATATCCGAGAAATCCGCCACATGTACAATAAGCGGATTGTCCATCGGTCTTCCCTTTGCCTTAAAAATCTTTTCAACCGCTTTGCCGTTAAGGGCGTCGGCGGCAAGGCCGTACACGGTTTCAGTCGGAATACCGACTACTCCGCCGCGTCTCAGTATTTCGGCGGCATCCTCTATCTGAGTTTTGTCCAATACTTTTGTTTTCATCAGCCCTGTTCCATGCTTTCTTTAAGCTTCTCGGCTCGGTCGGCGGTTACAAGAGCGTCAATTACCTCGTCGAGATTGCCGTTTAGAATGTCCTCAAGCTTGTAGAGCGTCAGCCCTATTCTATGGTCGGTAAGCCTTCCCTGAGGATAGTTATATGTCCGTATTCTTTCACTCCGGTCACCGGTGCCAACCTGCGACTTTCTGTCGGCAGCGATCTCATTTGCCTGTGCGTCCTGCTTCTCTTTCAGCAGACGGCTTTTTAGCACCTTAAGCGCCTTGTCCTTGTTTTTGTACTGGCTGCGCTCGTCCTGACACTCGACAACGGTCCCTGTGGGAATGTGCGTTATGCGGATCGCCGACGAGGTTTTGTTGATATGCTGACCACCCGCGCCGCTTGAACGAAAGGTATCAATTTTGAGGTCGGCAGGATTGATTTCAAGCTCAACATCTTCCGCCTCGGGCAGTACCGCAACCGTCGTAGTGGAGGTGTGGACGCGTCCCTGGCTCTCGGTTTCGGGAACACGCTGAACGCGGTGAACGCCGCTCTCGTACTTAAAGCGTGAATATGCGCCGTCACCGTTAATCATAAATGAGATTTCCTTGTAGCCGCCAAGCTCGGTTTCGTTGGCATTAAGCACCTCAATTTTGTAGCCCCGGCGCTCCGCGTACATTGAGTACATTCTGAACAGAACAGCCGAAAACAGCGCGCTCTCCTCGCCGCCCGCTCCTCCGCGGATTTCGATTATTACATTGCGCTCGTCGTTGGGATCCTTTGGCAGAAGCAGGATTTTAAGCTGCTCCGAGAGAGCCTCAATCTGTTCCTTTGCCTCTTCAAGTTCCATTTGAGCGAGTTCTTTTAATTCCGAATCAGAATTATCATTCAATATTTCAAGGCTGTCGTTCTCGGTTTGAAGCGCCTTTTTGTAGTCGCGGTAAGTCAGTACAATTTCCTCAATCGACCTAATTTCCTTCATAATCTTTTGATACTCGTCGGGGTCAGCCGCAACCGACGGCTCGTAAAGCCTTCTGTTCAGTTCGCTGTACCGCTTATCAAAGATTTCAATTCTCTCAAACATATAATTACTCCAGAATCTTACGGATATTTTTCTCGGCTTTTACTCGCGGAAGCATAACCTCATGGCCGCATTGCTCGCATTTAAGCTTAAAGTCCATTCCCACGCGCAGCACCGAAAAGGTTTTGCAGCCGCAGGGATGCTGTTTCTTCATTTCAACTTTATCTCCCACGCGAACAGTCAAGGTAATCACTCCCACAATTATTCAGTGTATATTATACTACAATTATTTCCGTTGCGCAAGTTTCTGATAAAAATAAACAGGAACATGCTTTCACACGTTCCTGTCAGTGATTTTATAAAGATAAACCCGAATCAAACTTCAACTTCGCCTTCAAATACTTTTTCGGCGTTGCCTGTCATATAAACGGTTTCATCAGTGTAGTTGATTATTAGGTCGCCGCCGATAAGCTTAACCTTAATGTCCTCTCCCTTTTTGCAGTAACCGTTTTCAACGGCTGCTACAGCAGCGGCGCAAGCGCCTGTTCCGCACGCCCATGTTTCACCTGAGCCGCGCTCCCACACACGCATTTTAATGGTGTGGTCGTCAAGAACCGTAACAAACTCGGTGTTTACTCTCTCGGGGAACATCGGGTCAAACTCAAACTCGGGGCCTACCTTTTCAATGTCGATACGGTCGATATCGTCGCGGAATACAACACAGTGAGGATTACCCATTGATACGCAGGTAATGTTATAATCGTTGCCCGCGATAGTAACGGGACGGTTTACAACCTTGTCGCCGTCAAGAGCTACCGGAACCTCGGGAGGATTGAGAATAGCCTTGCCCATATCAACGCGAAGAGTTGTTACCTCGCCGTCGGTTGTATAAGCCTTGAGCTTCTTGATACCGCTGAGGGTTTCGATTGTTATCTCTTTCTTCTCGTTGTAATCAACCATGCCGTGGTCATAGAGGAACTTGCCTACGCAGCGGATTCCGTTGCCGCACATCTTGCCCTCTGAACCGTCGCGGTTGTACATCTTCATCTGAGCGTCGGCAACCTTTGACGGAGCAACCAGAATTACGCCGTCGGCGCCTACGCCAAAGTGACGGTCGCTTAGGCGAACAGCTAAAGCCTCGGGATTATTAATCCACTGCTCAAAGGTTGAGAAGTAGATGTAGTCGTTGCCTATGCCCTGCATCTTTGTAAAGCGGAGCTTTGCCTTGGTCTCGCGCATATTATTGATGTCAACAAGCTCCGTGCTGTGCTGTGAATAACGGCTCTTAAGGCAATCGGCAAGCGCGTTTGCGGTGTCAAGCGATGTAAGGCAGGGAATGTTGCGTTCAACGGTTTTCCTTCTGATTTTAACCGAGTCACGCGACGGTATTCTGCCCTTTGCGGAGGTTGAAATCACATACTGGATTTTGCCCGACTCTATGAGCGTGAGGGTATTGTGACCGGATTCGCTCTCGTGAATCTTCTTGACAGCAACAGCTTCAATACCGTACTTGTCAAGTACAGCCGCAGTGCCGTGAGTGGCGTAAATCTTGAAGCCGAGATCGGCGTATTTCTTTGCGATTTCGCCGATTTCTGACTTGTCGGAATCACGTACGGTAATAAAGATACCGCCCTTTTTCTTCATCTTGTAGCCCGCCGCTATAAGTCCCTTGTAAAGAGCCTCTTCAAGAGTGCTTGCAATACCGAGGACTTCGCCTGTGGACTTCATTTCGGGTCCGAGGTGGTTATCAACATTGATAAGCTTTTCGAAGCTGAATACGGGAACCTTAACGGCAATATATGCGCTCTTTCTGTAAAGGCCTGTACCGTAGCCCATGTCTTTAAGCTTTTCACCGAGCATAGCGCGGGTTGCCAAATCAACCATGGGAACACCCGTAACCTTTGAGATGTAGGGAATTGTACGCGAAGAACGCGGATTAACCTCGATTACATAAAGCTCGTTTTCATAAATGAGGTACTGAATGTTTACAAGACCTTTAGTTTTAAGCTCGATTGCGAGGTTGCGTGAGCTCTCAACGATGATCTTTGTCATTTCATCGGAGATATTCCAAGCGGGATAAACAGCGATAGAGTCACCAGAGTGAACGCCCGCGCGCTCAACATGCTCCATGATACCGGGAATCAAAATGTCCTCTCCGTCACAGATAGCGTCGACCTCAATCTCGGTACCCTGTAAGTATTTATCGATAAGAATCGGATTTTCAATGTTCTGAGCAAGGATAATCGCCATGTACTCGCGCACGTCGTCCTCGTTGAAGGCGATAATCATGTTCTGACCGCCGAGAACGTATGACGGACGGAGCAGAACGGGATAACCGATTTTATCGGCAACGTCAAGAGCTTCCTCGGTAGTCATAACGGTTACGCCGCGAGGACGCTTGATATGGTACTTTTCAAGAAGCTCGTCAAAGCGTTCTCTGTCCTCTGCCATGTCAATTGCGTCATAGCCTGTGCCGAGGATATTTACGCCGTTGTCACTCATGAATTTTGTGAGCTTGATAGCGGTCTGGCCGCCGAACGCAACAACAACGCCGTAGGGCTTTTCGGTATTGATAATACCCATTACGTCCTCGTTAGTGAGCGGCTCAAAGTAAAGTCTGTCGGCGGTGTCAAAGTCGGTGGATACGGTTTCGGGGTTGTTGTTTACGATTACAACGTCAAAGCCTGCCTGCTTAAGTGCCCAAACGCAGTGAACGGAAGCGTAGTCAAACTCGATACCCTGTCCGATACGGATAGGGCCTGAACCGAATACGATGATGGTTTTTTTATCGCTGTTTTTGTTAGCGATAAACTGCGCCGCCTCGTTCTCGTTATCGAATGTAGAATAGAAGTATGGTGTTTGAGCCTCAAACTCTGCCGCGCAGGTATCAACCATTTTATATACGGGCACAAGCGGATTCTGAATCTGACAGCCGCTCATTTCCTCTATAGTCTTGTCAAGGAAGCCCGTTTTCTTTGCGCGGACATAAAGCTCATCACTGAGCTTTCCGCTCTTTAATTCGTTGGAAACATTAATGATATTTTTGAGCTTTGAGAGGAACCACTCGTCAATCATGGTAATCTCATGGATCTGCTCAACAGTTACGCCGCGCTTAAGAGCTTCATAAATGCAGAAAATTCTTCTATCATCGCAAACGCTGAGCTGTTCAATAAGAGAAGCCTTTGTCATAGCCTCAAACTCTTTGTCGTCGAGAGTGTTGTGAGAGATTTCGGCGCCGCGGACAGCCTTCATAATAGCTTGCTCAAAGGTAGGAGCAATAGCCATTACCTCGCCTGTCGCCTTCATCTGTGTGCCCAGATTGCGCTTTGCGTAAACAAATTTATCAAACGGCCACTTCGGGAACTTAACGACTACATAGTCGATAGCGGGCTCGAAGCAGGCATATGTAGTACCTGTAACGGCGTTCTTGATCTCGCTGAGGGTAAAGCCTATAGCGATTTTAGCCGCAACCTTAGCTATGGGATAGCCCGTAGCCTTTGACGCGAGCGCGGAAGAACGCGATACACGCGGGTTGACCTCGATTACGGCGTATTCGAAGGTCTCGGGGTCGAGCGCGAACTGGCAGTTACAGCCGCCCTCCACCTTAAGAGCGGAGATAATATTGAGCGCCGCGCTTCTGAGCATCTGGTATTCCTTGTCGGAAAGAGTTACGGTAGGAGCGATAACGATAGAGTCGCCGGTGTGAACGCCTACCGGGTCAAAGTTTTCCATTGAGCAGATGGTGATAACGTTGCCCTCGCTGTCGCGCATAACCTCAAACTCGATTTCCTTCCAGCCAGAGATACACTTCTCGACAAGAACCTGGGTAATCGGAGAAAGCTCAAGACCGTTGGAGGCGATCTCGATCAATTCCTCCTCGTTATAAACGATACCGCCGCCGGTGCCGCCGAGAGTAAACGCCGGACGGATAATAACGGGGTATCCGATTTCATTTGTAAAGTCGATTGCGGACTGAACGTCGTTTACAACCTTTGACGGGATTACCGGCTCGCCGATAGACAGCATGGTATCTTTAAACATCTGTCTGTCCTCGGCCTTATCGATAGTTTCGGGGTTAGCTCCCAAAAGCTTTACGCCGTACTCGTCAAGGAAGCCCTCCTTGGCAAGCTGCATTGAAAGTGTAAGACCTGTCTGGCCGCCCAGTGTTGACAGCAAGCTGTCGGGGCGCTCTTTTTTGATAATACGCTTAACGGTTTCAAGCGTCAAAGGCTCGATATAAACCTTGTCTGCCATCGCGTTATCCGTCATGATAGTAGCAGGGTTTGAATTTACGAGGATAACCTCAAGGCCTTCCTCTTTAAGCGCGCGGCACGCCTGTGTGCCTGCGTAGTCGAATTCGGCAGCCTGTCCGATAACAATCGGGCCCGAGCCGATAACCATTACTCTTTTAATGTCCTTTTTCAGTGGCATAAAATCAATCCTTTATCTAAGAGTTGAAGAATAATTGTTGATAGTAGTTATATCAACCTTGCGTATAATTAAAGATTATTGCTCGTTTGCTTTGTTCTTGTCAATCATCGCGATAAAGCGATCAAACAGGAACGAGGTTTCCTGCGGGCCGCCGCAGGCTTCGGGATGGAACTGAACCGAGAAAGCGGGCATATTGGTATAGTCAACGCCCTCGCAGGTTCCGTCATTGCCGTTAACAAAGCTTACGACAGCGCCCTCGGGAAGGCTGTCGGATACAACAGCGTAGCCATGGTTCTGAGATGTGATGAATACGCGTCCCGTTGCAAGCTCTTTGGCAGGCTGGTTAGCGCCGCGATGACCGTAATGAAGCTTTTCGGTCTTTCCGCCCTGAGCAAGCGCTAAAAGCTGATGACCGAGGCAGATACCGAACATCGGGATCTTCTTTTCGGTAAGCTTTTTAATCTCCTCAATAACTCCTACATTCTCCGCGGGGTCTCCGGGGCCGTTTGACAGCATGATGCCGTCGGGGTTGAGCGCCAGAATTTCCTCCGCGGTTGTATGCGCAGGTACAACGGTAAGCTTGCAGTTGCGCTTTTGAAGCTCGCGACCGATATTGTGTTTTGCGCCGAAGTCCATAAGAACTACGTTGTATTTATCATTGTCGCCGGTAAACACCTCAACCTCCTGAGAGGTAGTGCTTTCAACAGCGTCAACGATTTTATAATTTTTCAGCTCCTCAAGCTCAGCTTCCGTAACCTCGGAAGTGTACTTGATTTTGCAGTTGAGAACACCGTACTCACGCACAATGCGAGTAAGCGCGCGGGTGTCGATTCCGCAGATGCCGGGAACACCCTTTTCTCTTAAAAAGGTGTCAAGATCACCCTCGCAACGGAAATTGGAAGGAGCTTGGCACCATTCTCTAACAATATACCCCTTCAATTCGGGAGAACTGGTTTCAAAATCGGCGGGAATAACGCCATAATTGCCAATAAGCGGGAATGTCTGAAGAACTACCTGACCATAATAGCTGGGGTCGGTAAGTGTCTCAAGATAGCCTGTCATCGCGGTTGTGAAAACAAGCTCTCCCGTGGTCTCTTTTTCGGCTCCAAAGGCCTTGCCCTCAAAAACGGTTCCGTTTTCAAGAATCAAATAAGCGGTCTTGTCCATGTTTTCTCTCCTTTTATATTACGCCCAAAGGCGCAGTATGATTTTAATAAGGTGTGTTTTGGTATGTCTGGATTACCTGCTTGGCAACCTCTACCCTGCTGACGCGCAAATCCATCGCGCGCTTTTCAATGTAGCGGTGCGCCTGCGACTCGCTCATATTAAGGCAGGTTACAAGCAGAAGCTTTGCCCTGTCTACAAGCTTGATGTCCTCAACCATCGTTTTAAGCTTTTGGTTCTCACGCTCTATGTTAAGAATGCGCGTCCTAAAGCAGGCAGTAAATTGCAGGTAATGGTGAAAAAGATGTCTGTTGATCGGCTTGGCTATTACAAGCACACCATGCGGATTAAGCATATCGTTGACCTCGTCGGCGTTTTTTTGCGGAACAATAATAACAACGCCCGCCTTTGTTGTGTCGGCGAAGTAACAGCTGAGCTCAATTCCGTTTTCGTCGGCGAGAGGCGCGTTTATACAAATAAAATCGAATTCCTCACGCTCGGCGATTTCCTTTGCGTTGTAAGCGGTGTATGATACGGTTACAGGCTCAAAGCCCTCCTCTTTAAGCAGATTCTCCAGAGAAGCCTTGCTGTGTAGAGAGGACGATATCAATAATGTTCTTTTCATAAACACACCGCCGCATAGTCTTTTTTCAACATATTATTTTACCAGTTTTTTTATTGCTGTAATTTACTTTATGGAAAAAAGAAAAATTTAGTGAGATTGCAGCACACAGAAAAACGAGGTCTGTTCGGAAGGCAAAAGCCTCCCAAACGGCCTCGTTAATGTTAATTATACGCTGAACAACAGCTCGCTGTATGACGGGTACGGCCAGAAGTCGGCTGGAGTTTCGGTTTCCATGCTGTCGCCGATAGCGCGCAGCTCCTGCATTTTGGCAAACACCTCGTCGCGGAAGTATTTAGCGCGGTCAAGAATGTCGCTCTTATGCTCAGCGGCACCCAAAACTGCGTCCTCGAGCTCATCGGTAGTCACTGCAAAGCACTCAAGCTTATTTGAAAGACTTGTAAGCAGGTTGACCTCATAGCCTGTAGGAATCGCCTCTGAAAGCGCTCTCTTGGCAAGGGCGGTTTCGGTAAGCTCACGCACATAAGAAGATACCGCAGGAGCGATTTTCTTCTTAGCCATGTCGATCATTGTAAGAGCTTCAATATTGATCTGCTTGCAGTAGGTTTCAAGCTCGATTTCATAGCGGGCACGATATTCAGCTTCGGTCACGATTTTGTTCTTTACAAACAGCTCAACATTTTTTCTGTCCATAAAGTGGCTGAATGCCTCGGGCATTGACTTGAGGTTAAGCAGCCCGCGCTTCTTTGCCTCGGCAACCCACTCGTCGGTGTAGTTATCGCCATTGAAAATAATACGCTGATGCTCTTTTAATACATTTTTAACAAGAGATTTTACCGCTGCAATAATATCGTCAGAACCCTTAAGCTCAACATAAAACTGGCTGAACTGCTCGGCAACCATTGTGTTGAGCATATAGTTGGGGCAGCCGATGTTGAGAGCCGAGCCGAGGGCGCGGAACTCGAACTTGTTGCCCGTAAAAGCAAACGGAGAGGTGCGGTTGCGGTCGGAGGTGTCCTTTTTGAAGTCGGCCAAAACATCGACGCCTGTTTCCATCTTCTCCTTGCCGTGACTTACGTATTCCTCGCCGTTGATTATGGAATCCACCAGCTCGCCGAGGTCGTCGCCGAGATACATGGATATGATCGTAGGCGGCGCTTCATGGCCGCCCAAACGGCAGTCGTTGCCTGCGGTCGCGACGGTCGCGCGGAGCAGATCCTGATATTCGTCGACCGCCTTGACGACAGCCGCCAAAAACAGCTGGAACTGATAGTTTGTTTCGGGATGCTTGCCGGGCGAAAGCAGGTTTTCGCCGGTGTTTGAGGACAGCGACCAGTTGTTGTGCTTACCTGAGCCGCTCACGCCCGCAAAGGGCTTTTCGTGAAGCAGGCAGACAAGGCCGTGCTTTTCGGCGATCTTTTTCATCATCTCCATCGTCAGCTCGTTGTGGTCGTTGGCGATGTTTGATGTAGTGAAAATAGGAGCAAGCTCATGCTGAGATGGAGCAACCTCGTTGTGCTTTGTCTTTGCAAGTACGCCGAGCTTCCAAAGCTCCTCGTCAAGATCCTTCATATAAGCCGCAACGCGGGTTTTTATTGAACCGAAATAGTGGTCGTCAAGCTCCTGTCCCTTAGGTGCCTTTGCCCCGAAAAGGGTTCTGCCCGTGAGCATTAAGTCCTCACGCTGCTCGTAAAGGTCTTTGTCGATAAGAAAATACTCCTGCTCGGGTCCGACAGTAGTGATAACGCGGGTAACATCGGTTTTGCCCAAAAGGTGAAGGATCTTTACAGCCTCGCTGCTCAGTCTTTCCATAGAGCGCAGCAATGGGGTCTTTTTATCAAGCACCTCGCCCGTATAAGAACAGAAAGCCGTGGGAATATAGAGCGAACCATCCTTAACAAAGGCAGGTGAAGTAGGGTCCCATGTTGTATAGCCGCGCGCTTCAAATGTTGCTCGGATTCCTCCGCTTGGAAAAGACGAAGCGTCGGGCTCGCCTTTGATGAGCTCCTTGCCCGAGAACTCCATGATAACCTGGCCGTCGCCGTTAGGAGCGATAAAGCTGTCGTGCTTCTCGGCGGTAACCCCTGTCATAGGCTGGAACCAGTGGGTGTAGTGCGTGCAGCCCATCTCAATAGCCCAGTCCTTCATTGCCGCAGCAACTACGTTTGCCACGCTGATATCAAGCGGCTCGCCGTCACTTATAGTTTTTTTGAGCGCTTTGTAGGTCGATTTTGGCAGTCTTTCCTGCATTTTTTTGTCATTAAATACATTGCAGCCAAACATTTCGGGTACCTTTGACATAATAATTCTTCTCCTGTCGATATTTTTGTGAAACGTACAGAAAAACAGGCACTACGGGTATCTTCCGCAGCGCCTTTGCTGTCTTTGTATGTAGTATATGCGATTTTTACGTTTTTGTCAATGCGTTTTTGACTAAAAGATTTTTTGGATTTTGAATGGATTTATATGCATTTTTTTAAAGTCCATTAAGGCGCGGCAGAATCATTTGCGCACACAATCCTGTAAACAGTCCCGCAAGACAGCCTGATACCACCAAAAACGGATAATAAAGCAAAAGCGACTTTGTTTGAGTTACAATCAGAGCCGCCGCCATCTGACCGGTATTGTGAAGAAAGCCTCCGAATACGCTTGCAAGCCAAATATGCTTTTCGTCTATAATTCTTTTGAAAAAAATCATTCCCAACAGGCAAAGAAAACTTCCGCATGCGCTGTAAAAAAGCGCCATAATATTGCCGCTGAAAATCGAACCTAAAGTGATTCTCACTCCGACAATCATAGCGACCTCGTAAGCCTTATACCTGTAAACGGCGTAAACCGTTATTATATTCGCAAGCCCCAGCTTAATTCCGGGTATAGGAAATGGATTTGGAATTTGAAGCTCTACAATAAAAATAATCAATGCCGCGCCGGTGAGCATGCCGAGCCGCGCCAGTCTTTTTGCATCCATACACTCACTCCGCAATTGCGTCAACGCCGCTGTCGCCGTTAACAAATTCAATAACCAGATCATGCGGCAGGCATACGATCGGCATCGCCGAGCTCTCGAGCCAGCCCATGCGTACGCAGGTTTTGTCGGGGCAGTCAGCTTCCTTAACGCGGATCTTACCGTCCTTGATTTCTATAGTATTTACTCCGCTGTCGGTTTTTATGTCAAAAGTGCGGTCTTTTTCTTTGCCAAGTTCAAGCGTATAAAGCACCTTTCCCCCGCTTTTTATATTTACCGTCTGTTTTTTTGGCGCATTCAACACCATAACAGTTCCGACTACGCCGGCAACAAAAATCAGCACAGCTATTACAATAAGTATTCTTTGTTTCATTTATATATATGCGCCCCTTTGGGTTTGTAAGTATTATTATAGTATAGTTTTTTAAAAAACGCAAATGCTTATTGCACTTTTTTATATCAGCGGTTATAATTAGAATATTAAAACTCGAGAGGTTTTTTATGTCACAGAGCAAACAGAATATTAAAAACGGGAGCTGCCCTGTTTATAAAAAATGCGGAGGCTGTCAGCTTCAAAATTTATCATATGAAGAACAGCTCCGTTTTAAGCAAAACAAAGTGGTAAAGCTGCTTAAAAGCTTTGGAAGAGTTGAGCCGATTATCGGAATGGATAACCCCTATCACTACCGCAACAAGGTTCAGGCAGCGTTTTTCACCGACCGAAACGGAAAAATAAAATCGGGCGTTTATCAGTCAGGCACACACAGGATCGTAAGCGTCGACGACTGTCAGATTGAGGATAAGCTCGCCGATGAAATAATTGTAGCTATCCGCAAAATGCTGCCCTCTTTCCGCTTGACTACATATAATGAGGACACGCGAAAGGGTTTTTTGCGTCATGTACTTGTAAAGCGAGGATTTTCCACCGCTCAGGTCATGGTCGTGCTTGTAACGGGAACACCTATTTTTCCTTCAAAGAATAATTTTGTTAAAGCTTTGCGTGAAAAGTTTCCGCAAATCACAACCGTTGTTCAAAACATCAACCCTTTCAAAACAAATCTTGTCCTTGGTGAAAGGCAGAACATTTTATACGGAAATGGATATATCGAGGACGAGCTGTGCGGCTGCAGGTTCAGGATTTCCACGAAAAGCTTTTATCAGATCAATCCAATACAAACGGAGGTTCTGTACGGAAAGGCGATTGAATTTGCGGGATTAAAAGGCGACGAAACCATACTCGACACATACTGCGGCGTTGGAACTATCGGAATAATCGCCGCAAAGCACGGAGCCGGACAGGTCATCGGGGTTGAGTTGAACGGTGACGCTGTACGAGACGCTATTCAGAATGCTAAAGCGAATCAGCTTAACAATATCCGCTTTTTTAAGGGCGACGCGGGCGAATTCATGGAATCTGTAGCTGAAGAAAATACAAAACCCGATATTGTTATGATGGATCCCCCAAGGGCGGGCAGCAGCGAGCAGTTTTTGTCATCATTGATAAAAATGGCACCTAAAACAGTTGTTTACGTAAGCTGCAACCCCGAAACCTTAGCGCGCGATTTGGGATATCTGCGCAATAACAGCAGCTATAGAGTTAAAAGAATTCAGCCTGTTGATATGTTCCCTCATACACAGCACATTGAGACAGTAGTATTGATTACAAAGAAATAAACAAATCGGGATTTGTGAGGATGATATTATGGACAACAATAAGATAGCGGAATTTATCAGGAAACAAAAAGTTGCTTTTATTTGCTCTGTTGACGATGAGGGCTTCCCAAATGTAAAGGCGATGCTGAAGCCGAGAAAGATTGATGGGTTAAATCAGTTTTATTTTTCAACAAACACTTCTTCAATGAGAGTAAAACAGTATATAAATAATCCGAATGCCTGTATTTACTTTTATCATAAAGGGTTTATAAAATACACGGGGATTATGCTGAAAGGTAAAATGGAAGTGTTGACTGACCAGGCGACGAAAGATATGATTTGGCGCAAAGGTGATACCGTGTTTTACAAGGGCGGCGTTACAGATCCCGACTATTGTGTGTTGCATTTCAGAGCAGAAAGCGGAAGATACTATTGCGATTTGAAAACAGAAAGTTTTACAATTGGGTAATCCAAACTCTTGTTTGCAGAAACAATGAAATCGATCCGTGTGCCCTGACGCAACTGATCAACGGTATATTCCTGACGTCGAAGGTCGTATGGGCAGCGTAGATAACGGCATTTTTATTCACGCTGTTGTCTCGAGGCACATTGAGACAGTAGTATTGATGTCTCAAGACGGGTCGAGGTAATAGAATTATTGTCATGTGAGGTGACAATTCAGAATTTATGGAGGAAAATATTTTGCTTCAAAAGTATAAGTTTGGTTTTAATGTTTCAGGTCTGGTTATTTTTCTGATTATTATGCTTCCAAACTTTATATGGTTTGCTGTTCCTGCACCGAATGATATCCTTCGTCAGGAGTCAATAACTCCGATAGTTGATACCATTGGTTCAGTTTGCCAAATTATATTCGTTGCTTCTCTCTGCGTTGTTATAAACAAGGAAAGAGACAGCATAAAAATCTCCCCGCTGCTTATATCTTCAATAGTTTGCATTGGTTTATACTTTTCAGGATGGGTATTGTATTATAACGGCATTGTAAATACGATTGTAATTATATGTTTGACATTGCCGCCTTGTGTTGCATTTATCCTTTTTGCGCTGGATAGAAAAAACATCATAGCGCTTATTCCTGCAGTATGTTTTACTATTTGTCATTTAATATATGGAACTGTAAATTTTATATTATAAATTCCGGTTTACATGTGCAAGACAGGTTGACTTGTTTAGTCAGAGCCGCTTAGAGTGGATATGTTCCCTCATACCGATGACATTTAAGTTATTGTCTCGGGGCATGTAGAGTGTGTAGTGAAATTATCAAAATTCTAAATTAAAAGTATAGACAACTGTCCTACGCTTTGATACAATAAAGCTATAAAAATCAACGGAGGCTTTAATTATGAGCGTTATCGGAGAACAAATAAAAAAATACCGCATTGAAAGAAACATCACTCAAGAACAGCTTGGCGAGCTTATAGGAGTTACAACACAGGCGGTGTCGCGCTGGGAAAGAGGCGGAACACCTGATGCTGAGATTCTTCCCAATATTGCCGAAGTTCTCGGTGTAAATATCGACGCTCTGTTCGGGCGTGAGGAACACAGCTTTTCACTAATGCTGGCAAGAAAGCTGTGTCAGATGCCGCGTGAGGAAGCGTATCGCTACGCGTTCCAGATCTGCTGGGCTATTGAACTTGGACTGGTTGGCGATATTTCTATTATGGATGATTTCATGAACAAATTCATCGACTCCTCTATTACAACACTTGACACTCAAAATGACTATTTTGCAAAGGTAATATCGGATTTTGGAATCGCAAATGTTCGACTCTCCCCTAATTTCAGGTATTTTTTCTTTCTTAGCGAATCCCAGGAAAGACTGAAAGACCAATTGTCGGATACGGAATCACTGAGAAAGGTTTTTGAGCTGTTCGCTGACAAAAACATGCTAAGTATTATTGTTTACCTTTACTCAGCATCCATAATGCCTATTGCAACCTCGTTAATCAGTCAAAAAACGGGACTGAATGATAAAGAAATAGAGCGCTGCATGAAAAAACTGTGTGAAAACAAGCTCGCTACACGAAGCGTTATTGCTACAGCAGAAGGAGAGATAAACGCCTATACAATTTGCAAGGAAAGCTTTGTGGTTCCGCTGCTATGCGCAGCCGATGAGATCAATCATAAGAATACCAGACCGTTCCTGGGTGAGTTCTCTCGAAAAAAGCCATTGATTTAAACTAACAGTTTAAGTCGTATCGTTACAATTGAATAAATTGAAGACAGATTGCTTGTTTGTTATCAACAAAGGGTTTATAATGTGGTTAAAGACAAAACACAATCAATTATTTATGGAGATGACGACATGGAAAACTTTAACCTTCTTTACCCTACAGGCAAGCAGCCCAATTATCAGACGCTCAGCGATGACGTAATAAGAAATCTTTCTCTGGATCATATAATCCAGCATGTAACGGCAAGCAACGCCGAGAGAAATATGATAAAGCGCATGATGACTCAAATTGAGTGCGATCCCGATGTTATCCGCTTCCGCTGTGATATCTTTGAGGATATTATCCGCTTTCCCGAGCTTCGCAATAAAATGAAAGACCTGCTTGAACAGCTTGACTTTATGAAATCTATCGGCGGCAATTTTGTTGAAGAGAACGCTTCTTCGATTTGGCAGCTTGTAAACCGCCTGCGCGAGCTTGAGGTATATATTGACTGCATAACCGAAATAAAAGAAACTCTGCAAAAATTCCCGGTAAAATCCGAGGGCTTAAAACAACTTCGCGACTATGTTTCTTCCGTTTACAACGACAGCGGCTTTAAATACCTTAGCGAAGATATCAAAGAACTGCTTACCGAAACCGATGAAATCAAAAGCATTACTCTCGGCGTTAATCTGGACAGCATGCTTCGTCCTGTTGAAGTCGGTATTATGTCCATAAACAAAGAGCGCATTGAGCACTCGGGTATTATGAAAAAATTCAATAAGTTTATTGAGTTTCTCCCGCTTGTAGGCGATCTTCTTGACGGCAAGAATGTAGACATGACAAGAATGCGCAGCGTCGGAACTTCCGCCGAGGATGATCCGCTTATGAAAAATCTCTGCAACGCAGTTACCGACATGCTCGGCTCTACCGTAAAACACCTAAAAAACAAACTCTCACGCTATGTAAACGTTAGCGGCTACGCCCTAACCAGATTTATTCCGGATTTTACATTCTATATCAGATGGGCTGATTTCTGCTCTAAAATCATGGAAATGGGTATGCCCATGTCAAGACCCGAAATCCTTGCTCCGGAAAAGAACAGCCTCAACTCAAAAGGTATTTATGATTTAAAGCTCGCTATTCAGAATCTGGAAGGCGCAAATATAGATATCGTGAGCAACGACTTTGAGTTTGCGACCGAAAACGGTATATATATCATGACCGGCCCTAACCGCGGCGGTAAAACCACATTTACACAATCTATCGGAGTGCTGTTTGTGCTTGCTCAGAACGGAATATTTGTTCCCGCGCAGTCACTTCATATCTCACCTTGCGATAACATATTTACGCACTTCCCCGCCGACGAAAACCAGACCGTCAACCTTGGCAGACTCGGCGAAGAATCAAAACGTATAAGTGAAATCTTCGCTTCGGCAACAGACAGAAGCCTGCTTCTGTTTAACGAATCTCTGGCAACGACCTCATTTACCGAAGGTCTTTATATAGCCAAGGACGTTGTCCGCGCAATGAGACGATTGGGAGCCAGAACGATTTTCAACACACATATGCATGAGCTTGCTACAGACCTTGACTCAATCAACCACCTTGACGGGGGCATGATGGTCGCCTCGCTTATCACGGGTATCCACGAGGGACGCCGATCGTTTAAGGTTTACATCGCTCCTCCGGAAGGAATCAGCTACGCCAAAGACATCGCCGAAAAATACGGCGTAACATATGAACAGCTCGAACGCTCAATTGTACATTAAGGAGGATTCATTATGACAAAAGCAATAGCAATCGTTTTGTCGGCAATTATTCTTTGCACTTGTGCTGCATGTTCCTCTGCAAGCAAAGACAGTTCTTCATCTGAGAGTAAAAAAACATCCTCTGACTCAAATGAAGCCGCCACGGAAACAACACAGCCCGAAACAAAACCGGAAACAACGTTTATTGCTGATAATGACAGCATTAAAGAAGCTTTCAGCAACCTTGAGTCTGCTGATTTCAGCGGAATCGTTTATGCAGAGCGCGACGGAAAACCCGCCGCAGTTTATACAGGCGGCAAGCTATACAATGATAAAGAGATCACAATCGACACGCCTATGCCGGTTGGTTCTGTATCAAAGCAGTTTTGCGCAGCTTCAATAATGAAGCTGCAGGAGCAGGGCAAGCTCAGCGTCAACGACACACTTGACAAATACTATCCCGAGTACAAAGAAGCGGGCAGAATAACACTGCACAATATGCTTTCCAACCGTTCAGGCATTCCCAACTTAGATGAGAATACACCTCTCGATGATGTTACTTATGAGCATACCGACAAAGAAAACACCGATATTCTGCTCAAATGGGTCTTCAATCAGCCTTTGCTGTTTGAGCCTGACAGCGAATACAGATACTCAAATTACAACTTCTTTTTGCTGGGCAATATTGTTGAGAAGCTTTCAGGTAAATCTTATATAGAGTATTTAAGAGAAAACATTTTTGAGCCGCTGGGTATGAACCACACAGGTTCCGTTGATGAACTTAAAGATTCTCCGGACTGGGCAAAAGAATTCAGCTATGAACCGTCTGATTTTATACCTGTCGGCATTATGCCCGGACTGTGCAAAGGCGCCGGAGATATCATTTCTACAGCAGCAGACATGACGACATGGCTGCACGCTCTGCCCGAAGGCAAAGCAGTATCCGAGGAAAGCTATAAAGCAATGACTACCGATTACACCAATACCACAGACCACTACGGCTACGGATTAATGACGGAAATGTCAAGCGGAATTGGTCACTTCGGTTTAACCGGACATTTCACCGCCTGTGATTATTTTTGCGTTGATGAGAAGCTGACGCTATTCATGGTGGCAAACACGGGCGGACAATCCACAATCGTCAATAATTTTTACGCAATTTCCAACGCACTGCGCGGATAATATAACTTCTGCTTGAAAGGAGAAAAACTATGATTCCCGAAACAATCGTCAACTTAAACCTGCCTTATTCGGATAAAGGATATAAAAAGGTTCGCGTCTTTGTACCTGAACACTCCGAAGGCGAAACATTGCCTGTTATCTACATGACAGACGGTCAAAACCTGTTTGAGGATACCTCGTTACAATTCGGCTGCTGGTATACCCGGGAGGCGGTTCGCGCTGAACAGGAAGTATCGGGAAAATCAGCAATAATTGTCGGAATCCACAACGATGAAAGCCCTTTGCAGCGCACAGGTGAGCTAATGCCCAAATCAATCGGCTCTATCGCATTCCCCGATGAAATTCCCGAGGAAGCCAGAAAAATGATTGTTCCTACAGGCGAAGTTTTTGACGACTT
Source organism: uncultured Eubacteriales bacterium (assembly GCA_900316435.1). Taxonomy (GTDB): domain Bacteria; phylum Bacillota; class Clostridia; order Oscillospirales; family Acutalibacteraceae; genus Ruminococcoides. The sequence continues at coordinate 25,466 of ONCY01000005.1, forward strand.
TGTGGTTAACACGGTCATGCCGTCAGTGGAATCACAGTTTCCCACCAAAAAAGGCAGGGAAAACACCGCGTTTTGCGGAAGCTCATCCGGCGGTTTGCAATCGTTTTTTACAGTGATGAGTCATCCGGATCTATTCAGCTTTGGAGGCTGCTTCTCCCCTGTTTTTCTGGTTTACTACCCTAATGAATTTGAGAGTTGGCTTCGTTCCGTAATAAAAGAAGAAAAACCTTTCCTTTACCTGTATGCCGGCGGAGCTGCCGATCAGGAAGCCGCACTGAGCGAATGTACGCAAGCGGCTTACGGGATCCTCAGTGATTGCTATCCGAAAGAACAGCTAAAGCTGGTAATCAAACCCGATCAGCCTCATAACGAATCCGCATGGGCAGCTGAGTTTAAAGAATTCCTGCACATTTTTCTGAACAGCTAAAAACTATCTCTGCGGCTTGGAACAATATGTTTCGAGCCACAGAGATTTTTATATCAAACAAAAAACTACATTTTTCGACAATAATATAGACATCGTTTTTATTATTTGCTATAATGATTTAGAAAACACGCAGACGGAAAGGTGATATAATGATAATCGATTCCCACGCTCATATCGGTAAGCTGCCGCCTTTTTATATGACTACCGAACAAATACTGTATTCTATGGAACGCTACAGCATCGACTTTTCGCTTTTCAGCAATATTGAGGGCGCGGAGTTTGACCATGAAAGAAAGCTTGTACCGCCTTCGTTTTGCAAGCCTCAGAATCAGATTCTTAAAGAAACTATCAAAGAAGCGCGAAAAGCTCCGGATAAGCTCGGCGTGCTGCCGTGGCTGAGGATCTACAGCGAGTTGCCCGATGAGGAATTCAAAACCCTGATCAAAGGAAACCGTGACATCATCTACGGGTTAAAAATCCATCCATATCACGCTTGTGTAGCTCCCGACAGCGACAAGATGGAATCGATTTACCGGCTTGCCGCAGAGTTTGATTTGCCGATTGAATCGCATACAGGCGGCTGTGAAGAAGCTATGTCTGTACACTTATACAACGCCGCAAAGCGTCACCCCGAAATAAACTTTATAATGGTACATATGGATTTGGGTACGGATAACTCAAAGGCGCTCGACCTTCTCGGAAAGCTTCCAAACCTTTACGGCGACACAACATGGGTTCCCGTAAAAACAACCGTTGAAGCGATACGCCGTTACGGAAGTGAAAAAATGCTTTTCGGTACCGACAACCCTATCGACGGCCCTGATACTCTGCTGCACAACCAAAAAGGCGACCGCTCGCTGTATCAGCAATACTTTAACGAGCTAAAAGAGCTTATTTCCGAAGCTGACTACGAAAACCTTATGTATAAAAACGCCGTTAAGCTTTTCGGAATAAACATTTGATAAGGAAATAAAAAATATGAAGTACTTTCTAAGATATTCTTACTTTATAGGAATTGCGCTCGCTTTTGCCGCGCTGATAAGTTTGCTTACTCGCGGCATACGCTACGAGCTGCTTCCGATTTTCACACTATTGGCTTTCATAGTCAAGCTGTTTGACGATTACCGCAACTATGACTCTGACAAGCTGCTTGAAAAGCCGCGGATCAAAACGCTGATAATTCTGTTTTGCATCGGATTCTTTATTCTGAATATTGTTTTTTATCGCGCACCAGGTTTTATCTGTATAGTTCCGCTATCTTACGCTTTGCTTCAAACTCACTTTGATGTTATGAAGATATTTTTTCTCACGATTAACTCAGCCTTGTATCTTGCTATATATACAAAGCTTGAGGGAATGTGGATAATTCTGTTCCTATGCGGCACCTTTATGTTGTCGGTCGGATTCTTTATTTTCAAGTATTTCAGACTTTCAAAAAGATAAAATTCAATAAATTTTAAATATGCCGGTTCAAAACCAAAGATGGATTTTGAACCGGCATTATTTTATCAACTTCTGCTGAAAAATAGCAGACACATAAAAGAAACCCCGAGAAAACCTCCGATAAAAGCTCCGATAATAATACCTGCAAACATAAATAACCTCCTAAACATTTTTTGACATTTATTCCGCAGATGATGTGCGATAATAATTGCGGGTGATATTGTTGCGTACGGTGTATGTGGATGTTTTGATTGTTGTCAACATGATAATAGATTGGATGATGCTTCTTTCGGTAGGACGGATCCTTAAGCTTAGAACCAAATCACGCCGTATATTGTTAGGCAGTGCTGTTGGAAGCGTTTGCAGCCTTGCTGCTCTTCTGCCCAGACTGGCTCCTCCTGTAAACCTAATTATTGATCTTGTATTTGCCGCGCTTATGATTCTTGCAGCATACGGCAGAGCAAGCCCCAAAAGCTTCATTATCCGCACGGTTACTCTTTTTGCGGTATCATTTTCGTTTTGCGGCATAATGGTTTTTATTTGTTCTGTTTTTCATCCGTCGGGCATAGCGGTTGTAAACGACGTTGTTTACTTTAATATCTCCCCTGTCGCTCTTATCCTGCTGACAATCAGTTGCTTTTACGCGCTTAAGCTTTTCGGAAGATTAACGCGAAAAGATATCGGCAAAAGGATATGCACAGTAAACATAACAATCCGCAGCTTCACAGCTGAATTTCAGGCGCTTGCAGACACCGGATGTCATGTCACCGAACCGTTTTCGGGGAGTTTTGTAATTATTGCGGATAAGAGCTGCCTTGGCAACATCACGATATCCGGTTCTTCCGGAAGAATAATTCCATACCAAAGTCTTGGAGGCAGCGGAATGCTTGAGGGTATCCCTGCCGATGAAGTAAGCATTGACGGACATTCTCTTGCCGAGCGTGTTTATATCGGTATATGCGACGGTGTATTAAAAGGTGACATAAAGGCGATTGTGCCATATGAACTGATAAACAAAAAATGAATCAGGAAATTCCTTAATCAGTATATACAATAATATGAATCGAGGTAATAGAATAATGAAAGGACTTTTACTTCGTCTGCGCCTTTTTTTAGCGGGCGATAACACAGTATTTTACATTAACGGCAGCGACGCTCTTCCTCCGCCGTTAAGTAAAGCGGAGGAGCGTGCAGCAATGGAGCGCGTTAGATCGGGAGATGTACGCGCAAGAGAGCCGCTTATTGTTCACAACTTGCGGCTTGTGGTATATATCGCAAAGAAATTCGAATCGCCCGGAGCCGGCACCGAGGATTTAATATCCATCGGTACCATCGGGCTTATCAAGGCAGTCAACACTTTTTCTCCCGAAAAGAACATCAAGCTCGCCACATACGCCTCACGGTGCATAGAAAACGAAATACTGATGTATCTTCGCAAATCATCCCAACTAAAAAACGAGATCTCAATCGATGAGCCTCTAAATACCGACCGAGACGGCAACGAGCTGCTGCTGTGCGATATATTGGGCAGCGACGCCGAGGAAATTAATCACAACCTTGAACGAGAAGTGGAAAGACAGCTTGTACTCAGCGAAGTGAAAAAACTATGTCCCCGGGAATGCAAAATAGTTGAGCTTAGGTTCGGACTTAACGGAAACTCGGAGCACACTCAAAAACAGGTTGCCGAAATGATGGGAATCTCACAGTCATACATCTCAAGACTCGAGAAAAAAATCATAAAACGCTTAAGGTGCGGACTATCAGTCGGTTGAGTCTGGAACAGTTGTATCCTCGGTATCTGAGCTGTCATCGTCCTCATTGCCGATTATTCCGTCGCCGTCCGAGACCTGACCGTCGCTGATCATACGTTCAAAATTATCGGTAATCGCCTGAGCCGCGTCAGTAACACCTTCACGTACATCATCTCCGATATCCTCGGCCTTTGATTTGACTTCGGACGCCATTGACTCGCGGTTCGATACAGCCTTGCTGCTGTCTGAGCCGCAGCCCGAAAGAGATGACGTCATCAAAAGCGCAGTAAACATAATACAAATTATCTTTTTCATAAAAAACATCCTCATATATAAAAATGACGCCGTATTGCACGACGCCATTAGTATATGAGGATTATTCTTTTTTATTCAAAATTCATTTATTATAGGTTTTCCCCGCAATCTGAATATGCGGATACGGAATCGTTATTCCGTTTTCGTCAAACGCAAGCTTTATTTTTTCTTCCATATCGAACTTTACGGAATAGTAATTATCATGCTCAGTCCACATAAGTACAAGGATTTCAACTCCGCTGTCGCGGTGATTGCTTACATAAACCTTCGGCTCAGGGTCAGAAAGAATCATAGGATTCTTTGAAATCTCGCCATAAATAACGCTCTTAACCTTTGTAAGATTGTCCTCGTAGCTCACAGATACGGAAATGTCAACCCTGCGAGTACCGGCTGTTGAACAGTTCACAATGCAGTTTGCGGTCAAACGAGAATTTGGAATCTGAACCACGCGGTTGTCAAAGGTATGGATCTGCGTATAGAAAATGCGGATGCTGTCGACATAGCCTTCAAAAGCGTCAATTTGAATAAGGTCACCCGAAGTAATCGGCTTGTTGAAAAGAAGAATCATTCCGCTTACAAAGTTTTTAAGAGTGTCCTGAAACGCCAGACCGGCGGTCAGAGCCGCTGCTCCAAGCGCGGTTATAAGCGATGAAATGTCAACGCCCGCCGTTCCAAGCGCGGTTATTACAACGATTCCGTAAAGAATAACACGCAAAAGTGAGTATAAAAACGTCTTTGCTGTGTGGTCGACCTTAGATTTCATCAGCATTTTTTTGATAGGAAGCAAAACAATCTTCAGTATCAGAAAGCCGATAATCATTACCAGCGCAAACCGCAAAAAGCCGTTGGCAAACTGCCATAACGCGATATATAAATTGTCCATTAACTCACTCCTAATCGGTAATAATACGCTCGCTGACAATTTCGCCGTCCCTCCAAAGACGGATTACAACGTTGCCGTCCTCGTCAAAAGACACGCTCTTGCCGCTGCGCTTGCCGTCAACATATGTGCAAACGTCAAGGAAATCACCGTTTTTGTCAAAACGAGCTCCAAATCCGTCGGGCATATTGTTGTTCCATTTGCCAGCGTGCATTGTGCCGTCGCTTCTGCGGAAGCCTACACCCTTGCCGCTTCGGTTTCCTGTTTCCCAGTCGCCGATATAGTTGGCGCTGCCATCCTTGTAATAACAAACGCCGAAGCCGTGGCGCTTATCATCAGAGTACTCACCGTCATATGCGGTAAGGCCGTCGGGAGTTACAGTTCTGCCCCTGCCCTCTCGTTTGCCGTTTTCATCAAGGCCGCCGTAGTAAGAGTAGTCGCCCTGTCTGGTCTTAATTACGCTGTCAGCCTCGGGGTCCTTAAGCGCAACGGTTTTTGAGGGTTCATCGCACAACTCGGATTCGTCTGCAATCTCTGGTTCTTCGGCTGCCTTCGGTTCTTCTGTGTTATCCTGCTCCGAAAAATTATCAGGCACCTCGGTTACTTGAGGTTCCTCTGTTTCATTCACCTCAACGTTTGCTTCAAGCTTCGTTTCAGGCTCGGATTTTTCCGTTAATTCGAGTTCTTCCGCAATCTCAGGTTCTTCGCTTTCATCGGGCTCCTCGTTTGCAGAATGAACCGCAAGCTCGCCGAAAATATTTTTATTTGTTTTATGAGCTTCAAAAAGAATGTTCTCAATTTTTTCGTATGCCGAATATTCCTGAGGTTCTTCGGCAGCAGAAACATCAACCGCTTCATCACTGCGCATAATATCCTCATCACTCAAATAAGGAGCTTCCTTTAATTTGAGCAAATCCGCGACATTCTCTGAGATAAACGCTTCTTTAGACAAGCGGAAACCCTTCTTGTCACCTGCTGTATCAGCTGTTACCTGATCGGGCTTGAACGACTTGTCATACCACAGCATACCTGTATTAGAGTAGATTAAAGCCGCGCAACGCTTTTTGGGAGCTGTAAGCGACGGATAAAGATCAACTGAATTAATGCCGTTAGGCGATACAAGCTGCAAGCGCAGCACAATTAGTCCTTCCGAACGGAAAGGATAAATAACAGCTAACAGCCTGTTTTCAAGCTCGGGATCGTAGTATTCTGTGCGCTGCCACTCGTGCTCAACGTCAAAATACTGGCGCTTGAAAATGATTCCGTTTGCGCTGTAGCTCATAACGCTGTAGCTGCCGTCGGAAGCGCGCTTAACGGTTTGAACAGGGCGCGCGTCGCAGGTGATTTTCCATGACAACGGTTCGCCGCGGCGCATGGAATAAGACAGGTTCAGCATTTTCCCGCCAAGTTTTATGTCGGTTTTTTCAACCTGGGGCGAACACTTGGCATTAAAGTAGTTTGCGCGGACACCGGCGAGCGCATCGTCCTTGAAGTCCAGCCGCTCAAACTCGGATACCAGAACGGAATATAATATTAAATCCTTGGATAACTTCTGCAGTTTTGAAAGCATGTTCATAATTCCTTTCCAGAATTTTAAACAATTATATGAGTATTCAAAAATACGGGCGGAACTCGTCCGCCCGCTTAAAACGATGTATAGATTAAATTGATACGGACATAGCGATTTTATAGAGCTTTTTGTCAAATACGCGCTCCATGTCCAAAGCCTCGTTGATATCGAGATTAGTGATTTTGCCGTCACGCATAACAACTACGCGATTGCCGATACCCTTGTCAAGCAGCGAAACTGCCTCATAACCCATCTGGCTTGCGACAACTCTGTCACGAACAGTAGGTGAACCACCGCGCTGAACATGACCGAGAACGGTAGCTCTGGCCTCAATGCCAAGGCGCTGTTCAATGTACTTTGCCAAGTCTCTGACGCCGCCTACACCCTCGGCAACAACGATTACAAAATGCTTTTTGCCTGTTTTTTGTGTATTAATAATACGCTCAATAACGTCGCGCTCAATGTTATACTCAATTTCGGGAACCAGGATAGCTGTAGCACCCGTGGCAATACCTGTCTGCAAGGCAATGTCACCGCAGCGTCTACCCATAACCTCAACAATTGAGCAGCGGTCGTGTGACTGCGCGGTATCGCGGATTCGGTCAACCATTTCAAGAGCCGTATTCATCGCAGTATCAAAGCCTACGGTGTATTCCGAGCAAGCAATATCATTGTCAATTGTTCCGGGAACGCCGATACAGTTGATGCCTGCCGCTGTGAGCGCTCTTGCTCCGCGGAAAGAACCGTCGCCGCCGATAACAACAACGCCTTCAATACCACGGCTGCGGCAAAAATCAGCCGCACGCTCCTGAGCCTCTTTCTTCTTAAACTCCTCGCTTCTGGCGGTGTAAAGCATTGTACCGCCGTTTCCGATGATGTCTGAAACCGAGCGAAGATTCATTTCCTGGATGTCGCCGTTAAGCAGACCGTTATATCCGCGATAAATACCGAAAACGCGCATTCCTCTGTTAATTCCGGCGCGGACAACAGCTCTGACAGCCGCGTTCATACCCGGAGCGTCGCCTCCGCTTGTTAATACCGCAATAGATTTCTGTGACATATCAATACCTCCAAAGGATAATAATCAAATATGTTCTTATTATAATACAAACAGGGTTTGTTTACAAGGGATTTTTACAATTTTTCTAAAAAATATTACAAAATTTTTAAGATTGGCTTCAGCATTGTTATTACAATTATCTTGACTTTTGCGCCCTGTCGTATTATGATAAAATAGAATAATTACAATATAAAGGTGAGTGCAATGACAAAGCTTTATCTGGCAATTCCCTGCTATAACGAAGAAGAGGTGCTTTGGGATTCGGCAGAAAAACTGCTAAACAAATACTACGATTTAATGTCGGCAGGCAAAATAACCGACGACAGTAAAATTGTTTTTATCGACGACGGCTCGCGTGACAGAACATGGGATATTATCTCGGACTTACATAACCAAAATGCTATTTTTCAGGGCATTAAGCTGAGCCGCAACAGAGGTCACCAGAACGCCCTGCTGTGCGGACTTATGACGCTTAAGGACAATGCTGACGCCGTTATTTCAATTGACGCCGACCTGCAGGACGATATCAATGTATTTGATGAGATGATTGATAAGTTTGAGGCAGGATGCGACGTTGTATACGGCGTTCGCTCAAAGCGCGAGACTGACACCTTCTTTAAGCGCTTTACTGCCGAAGCCTTTTACAAAATACTCAACAAAATGGGCGCCAAGGTTATTTTTAACCACGCTGATTTCCGCCTTATGAGCAGGCGCGCGCTGGAGGCATTTTCGCTTTATCGCGAAACAAATATCTTCCTGCGCGGCATGGTTCCGCTTATCGGTTACAAGTCAGACGTTGTAAAATACGAGCGCTCGGAGCGTCTTGCGGGCGAAAGCAAATATCCGCTCAAGAAAATGCTTGCTCTTGCTTGGGAGGGTATTACTTCACTCAGCATTCAGCCCATCCGCATGATAACATGGCTCGGTCTTATTATATTCTTAATAAGCCTGATTATGATTATCTACTCGATAATAAGCTTCTGCGTAGGAGCGACGGTGAGCGGCTGGGCAAGCACTCTTTGCTCGATTTGGGCGCTCGGCGGATTGCAGCTTCTGGCTATCGGAATCATCGGCGAGTATATCGGCAAGATCTACCTTGAGACAAAACGCCGTCCGCGCTTTATAGTTGAAAGATACCTCAACGACGAGGACGACGATATTTAAAAATTTAATATATTGTTTCTATCGCGGCGGGAAATATATATTTTCTGCCGCTTTTTATCGCATTTTACAGTTTTTTCGAATATATTACTGTATATAACACTACTTCTACAAAATATAGCTTTTTATTGTCAAAATCCTTCAAATCCATTGACTTTACCCCAAAAATCGATATAATAATATAATGTATAAGAATGCAAAATATGTTTTATATCATTTTTGGAAAAGGAAGTGAAGTATGGAAACATCTATTCTAAACCGACTTAATAGGAACGCGGAACAATACGCCGAAAAAGTTATGTTTAAGGACGATCATTCTCAAATCACCTTCGGCGAGTTCAACGCCCTGACTAAAAGCATAGGCACCGCTCTTGCCGAAAAGGTACCCTGCGGCTCGCCCGTAGCTGTTATGTCAGGCAGACACGTTCTCACTCCATCATGCTTTCTCGGCGCGGTTCGCGCGGGCTGCTTTTACGCCCCAATGGACGGCGACATGCCAAAGGCAAGGCTTAATCAGATTATCGGAGTAATTAAGGCTGACTATATGCTGGTTGACGAGGCTCATCTTGAGACCGCCCGCTCGCTTGATTTTGACGGTGAGATACTTGTAATGGAGGAGCTTAAGGACACTCAGCCGAACGAGGAGCTGCTTGCTCAGCGCGAGGCATCATTACAGTGCACCTCTCCCCTTTATGTAATCTTTACTTCGGGCTCAACGGGTGTTCCCAAGGGAGTAATTACTTCTCATCTGTCACTTATGACATATATTGACTCTGTGGCAAAGGTTCTGTCAATTAACGACACCGATATTATGGGCAACCAGAGCCCGCTTGATTATATTGCTGCCGTAAGGGACATTTATCTGCCGATCAGCTTTGGCGCGTCAACATACATTATCCCCAAAAACGAGTTTGCTGTTCCAACTACGCTGTTTGAGACGCTTAACCGCGAGAAGATAACCGCGCTTTGCTGGAGCGTAGCCGGTGTTGAAATTCCCGCAAAGCTTGGCGCATTTGACGTAAGTAAGCCCGAATACCTCAAAAAGCTTTGCTTCTCAGGCTCGGTAATGCCTTGCAAATACCTTAAAATCTGGCAGGAGCATTTGCCCGACGTTCTTTATGTTAACCAGTACGGTCCCACCGAGGCAACCGCCTCCTGTACCTACTATGTTGTTGATATAAAAGTTGACGACGACACTGTTCTGCCGATCGGCAAACCGTATGACAACTATCGCGTGTTCCTGCTTAACGAGGACAACACGGCTACACATGACGGCGAAAAGGGTGAAATCTGCGTTACAGGACCGATTCTTGCTCTTGGTTACTACGGGAACCCCGAACAAACCGCCAAAAGCTTTATGCAGAATCCGCTAAACGCAAATTACCGCGAGCTGATTTACAAGACAGGCGACCTCGGAAGCTTTGACGAAAACGGAGTGCTTCATTTCCACGGCAGAAAAGACCGTCAGATCAAACACCTTGGTCACCGCATTGAACTGGGCGAAATTGAAGAAACTGCCAAAAAGCTGGAAGGCGTGACAGACTGCTGCGCGCTTTACCATAAAGAAAAAGCCACCCTCTACCTTTTCTACACGGGTCAGGCGACCCCGAAGGAAATTGTACTTTATTTCAGACAGAATATGCCTGCGTTTATGGTTCCGCGCAAGCAGGTGCAGCTTGATAAGCTTCCCACCCTGCCCAACGGGAAAACCGATATGCAGATGCTCAAAACTTACTTTAAATAAAAGGAGAATACTATCATGGATGAATTAATGCAGATTTTGGAAGAACTCAGACCCGACGTTGACTTTGAAAACGAAACCGCTCTTATCACAAACGGCGTTCTCGATTCTTTTGACATTGTTGCTCTCGTTGGCGAGCTCAACGACGCTTTTGACATCGAAATCAAGCCCAACAACCTCGTACCCGACAACTTCAACTCCGCCAAGGCTATGTGGGCGCTGATTGAGACCCTTCAGGACGAATAATTATGAATACCGATACATTAAGGAAATTATCCGAACAGCTTGCCACTCCCTCGTATATATTTGATTTAAATGAGTTTGAGAAGCGGGCTGAGTTAGTGCGCAAATATTTCGGCGAAAAAGTGGGACTATGCTTTTCAATAAAAGCTAACCCTTTTCTGCTGGGCAGATTACCCGACACCTTTGATAAGATAGAGGTATGCAGCCCCGGCGAGCTGACTGTATGTGAAAAAACCGGCGTAGATATGAGCAAAATCATCTTTTCAGGCGTTAACAAAACTGAAAAGGATGTTCACCGCGCCGCTGACGACGAGGTTGGTACATTTACAGCCGAAAGCCTGCTTCATGTTGAGATGATCAACCGCGAAGGCGTTAACCGAAATAAGGTCTACCCTGTTCTGCTTCGAGTTACAGACGTAAAGGGCGGCAGCCAGTTCGGAATGGAAGAATCTCAAGTGCTTGATATAATAAGGAACCGTTCTGAGTATAAAGGCATTGAGATCGTCGGAATTCATTACTTTACCGGAACTCAAAAGAAAAAGGCAAAGCCTATTATCCGCGAGCTTGACTATATTTCAGATCTGATTGACCGCGTTAAGGCAGAGCTTGATTTCACTATTGAGCGGATTGAATACGGCACAGGTCTTGCTGTCGACTACTTTGACGACAATGCCGACGCTTTGGAGGAGGAACGCCTCGCTTCAATCTCAGACAGCATTCGCGCACTCTCCGAAAAAGCCGCGCTCACTGTTGAGATGGGCAGATTCTTTGCCGCTCCGTGCGGATATTACCTTACAAAGGTAATTGATGTAAAAACAAATTACGATATTAACTACGCAATTGTTGACGGCGGACTGAACCAGCTAAAATACGACGGTCAGCTTCAGGGTATGCAAATACCGAAAATTATTCATTTCAAGAATAATGTATGCAGTGACGGCGAGAAGTCTTGGACATTATGCGGAAGCCTGTGCACTACCGCGGACGTGCTTTCACGCAACGCCGTATTTGACTCGCTTTCAATCGGAGATATTCTTGTGTTCTGCCGCACAGGCGCTTATTCGGTAACTGAGGGCATGGCTGTATTCCTCAGCCGCGAAATGCCCGTTGTATCAGTTTACTCAGCAGAAAACGGACTTACGGTTATCCGCGAAATGCTGTATTCGGACGTATTTAACACACCGAAAATCTAACGCTCAGGAGATGTTACTTTGTTATTTAATATATCCTACACCTCGCTGAATTTCATCTTTTTTGTGTTGGCGACAATGCTGTTGTATTTTGCGCTTCCGCTGAAGAAGTGCAAATGGACGGTTCTTCTTGCAGCCAGCGTATTCTTTTACGCTGTTGCCGGATATAAATACGCGTTTTTCATTCTGTTTACGTCGCTTAACACATATCTTATCGCGCTTTGGATTCAGCATGTTTCCGACAAATCCAAGGCACTGCTGAAGGCTAAAAAGAGCGAATGGGACAGAAACCAAAAAAAGGCATATAAAAACAAAATCAAGGTTCAGAAGCGGCTTATAATGACACTTGCCCTTGTAATCAACTTTGGCATACTTGCGTTTTTGAAGTATTATGCATTCTTCGCGGGCAGCCTGAATGACATTATGGGCAACTTCGGGATAGGCTTTTCAGCACCGACGCTCAATCTGTTTTTGCCGCTCGGTATCTCTTTCTACACATTCCAGTCAATGGGATACATTGTAGATGTTTACCGCGAAAAAACCGCTCCGCAAAAGAACCCGTTAAAGCTTCTGCTTTTTGTTTCGTTCTTCCCGCAGATAATCCAGGGTCCTATCAGCATTTACGATCAGCTTGCCCATCAGCTATATGAACCCCATAAATTTGACTTTACCCGTGTTAAGTACGGTATGGAGCTTATTCTTTGGGGCTTTTTCAAGAAGCTGATTATCGCTGACCGCGCAGTAATCGCAATTAACACTGTTACCGCAAGCTACGACAAATACAACGGCACCACACTTACGTTTACCATTTTACTTTACGCCTTGCAGCTGTATGCCGACTTCTCGGGCGGCATTGACATTTCGCGCGGCGTTTGCCAAATATTCGGCATTGATATGATGGAGAACTTTAAGCGGCCGTATTTCTCTAAATCAATAAACGAATATTGGCGCAGATGGCACATTTCTCTCGGCGGCTGGATGAAAAACTATATCTTCTACCCCATCGCCATGTCCAATGTTTTCCTTAACGCAAGCAAAAAAATGAAAGGTACTCGCTTTGGCAAAACAGCCGCGGGTACACATATTTCAAAGGTGCTTCCTACCAGCGTTGCTTCACTGATTGTATTTTTGCTTGTTGGTATATGGCATGGCGCAACATGGAAATATGTCGCTTTCGGCGCATGGAACGGCGTAATAATTATGCTGAGCATTCTTATTCAGCCTGTATTTGACAGCATTATCAAAAAGCTGCATATACACCGCGAATGCTGGTGGTACAGCCTGTTTGCGATGTTCCGCACATTCTTGATTGTACTTGTAGGATATGTTTTCGACGTTGCGCCCTCGTTTACTCAGGGCGTAAATACCATTGCAAAGTTCTTTACAGATCAGAATTTCATTAAGGGTTACAGCCAGATAAGTGAACTTAAGCTCGAACTCGCTGACTGCTTTGTAATTCTGATTGGTGCAGCAATTATTCTTTTTGTCAGCATTATGCAGGAACGCAATCCTGAAAAAAGTCTTCGCGTCCAGCTTGACGAAAAGCCGTTCGCGGTTCGCTTCCTATTGCTTTACTCCGGCATTATGGCTGTTGTTGTATTCGGCGTATATGGCTCAGGCTATGACGCATCAAGCTTTGTAGATATGCAATTCTAATTGAGTGTACAGATTGATTATGAAGAATAAAAGAAACAAAATATACATTACGCGAACAGTTAAAGTAACGAGCTTCTTTCTCGCG
>ONCY01000132.1 GCA_900316435.1 uncultured Eubacteriales bacterium
AGCCTGCATATCGGAGAAGTCTACAACGCCGTTCTTGACCTCTGAGGCATTAGAACCGTTGAGCTTTTCCTTGATGCTTTTCCAGTCGCTGCTTGAAAGGGTTTTATCATATACCTTTTCTTTTGAGGTGTCGTAGAGCGCCGCGGTAGTTGACGGAGCGCTTGCGGGCGGAACATAGGTCTGATCGCCGCCTACATAAACATCGCCGGGATCGGAATACTCGTTGCCGTCGCCGTCATAATAAGTGCCGCCGCCCGAGCCGCTGCCGCTGTAGCTTGTCTGACCGCCGCCGTCATAGCTTGTCTGGCCGCCGCCGTCATAGCTTGTCTGGCCGCCGCCATCATAGCTTGATTGGCCGTCGTCATAGCTTGTCTGGCCGCCATCGTCGTAGCTTGTTTGGCCGCCGTCATCATAGCTTGTCTGGCCGCCGTCGTCATAGCTTGTCTGGCTGCCACCGCCGTCGTCGTAGCTTACCTGACCGGGATCGGGGTTTACGTCCTCGTTATCGGCGTAAACGCTAAGTGTGCATGCGGATGTCAGCGCAAAGAAAATGCATAAAAGCGCCGCTGTAAACCTTGAGTGTCTTTTCATAAAACACCTTCCTTTCAAGGCATTAATGATGCCTTACTCTGAGGCGGCAGTGGTTTCGGGCTCCTTAGCGACAAAGAACATATCGGGATCGTATCTGTCGACCGAATCGCTCCTGTCGTGCTTGAAGTCTGCCGCCAAATCTTTTAGATACTTCTGGAAATCTTTTTCTTTCATGTTGCTTATGATTTTGTTGTCGTTGGTGCCGGGTGTAAGGTAGTTAGCCTTTGCGGAATCCATATTGTAACGGAACACATAATAGTAGTTTGCGTTCTCGCCCTTGCCGACCTACCTTGTCAACTTCCTTGTCAACATTTGTTTTGTTGCGGATTTCGGTGCTTGTTTTGATGGCACTTTCCTCCATGCCGTTAGCCGTTGCAAATTCCTTAATGAGCTTCTCTGAAGTCTCCGCGGCTTTTGCTGTATCCTTGGTGTCGTTGACCTGCTTAACGTATTTGTCGATCTCGTCGGTGATCTTCTTTATCTTTGCGTCGTCATACGCTACGTTCTTGCTCTGACCTGTTGTTTCGTCTTTGGTCGATTCGTACAGCGGAATAGGCAGGTAGGAGTATTTTACATAGTTTTCTTCAAAGTACTTTGTGATTTCTTCCTTTTTAACTTCCTGAGAGCCGCCCTTGAGGTAAAGCAGCTCAAACATCTTCTCGCAGTTAGCGGAGAAGTTTGCGGAAAAGCGCTTAAAGCTTTCAAGCGAAACGCCCTTGGGCTCCAATGTATCCTTCATGGGAGTAAATGAATAGTACTGCAAATACTCGGTGTTGGTTGTACCGAAATACCAGTTTGACTCGGCGTCGGTTTCAAGCTTCTTAAGAGTAGCGGAGTCGGCGGTTGCGTCAAGCTTTTTCATTTCAGCCTCAAGCGCCATCAGCTCAAGGCAGCTTTCCTCTGCCTGCTCCTTGATCCACTTGCTTGCGACCTCTTTGTTGCCGTCGTCGTCGGTAATTTCCATGTCAAGCCATGAATCCTTTGAGGGATCATAGTCGTCGAGCTTTTCGGCATAAGTCTGAGCGCGGTTATATGCGTTATAGAGCGCGTAAATATATACGCCGATATCCAGCTTGTCATCGTCTGTCTTGTAGCACCATTCCTTGCTTATGGTGCAGCCTGAAGCAAACGCCGTAAACAGCATCATTACGGCAAGCAACAGAGAAAGAACTTTTACTGTCGGTTTCATAATTTATACCATCCTTATTAGTTTATTGCCCATGTTCTGGGTGCGTACCATATAATTATACACATTTTTTTCGCAAATGTCTATAATTTATCAAAATTTTTATGCTTTTTAGGCAAAAAACTTTTGGATTATTTGCGGCTTAAACCGAAAATCCGCTTCAAAGTAGGGATAGCCTGTGCGCCGTCCGTGCATTTGACCGATAAAAACGGCTTTGCGCCCGCGTTGAGCAACGCCTTTCCGTTAAGGGCAATGAGCAGATCCGCAACGGCAGGTGACTTTAACTCTTTGACGTAAAGCAGAATAGCGCTGTCGTTCTGGCGTATCTCATAAACGCCCATAGCGTGTGCCCTGTTTCTAATAAGCGCAATGTCAATAAGCCCAAGCACCGACTTTGGTATCCTTCCGAAGCGGTCCCAAAGCTCATCTTTAACGTCCTCGCTGTCCTCAATGCTCCTTATGTCGGCAATGCGCCTGTAAACGTCGAGCCTGAGAGTCAGGCTCTCAACGTAATCCTCGGGAATGTGGGCGTCAACCGAGATGTCGATAAGGCAGTCAAGGCTGTCGGTCTTGGGCGTTTCGCCGCGTTCCTCGCTTACCGCCTCGCCCAAAAGCTTTAGGTACATGTCGTAGCCGACACTCTCCATGTGACCATGCTGCTGAGCGCCCATGATGTTGCCGGCGCCCCTGAGCTCAAGGTCGCGCATGGCGATTTTGAATCCGCTGCCGAACTCGGTAAATTCCCTTATCGCCTCAAGGCGCTTTTGCTGTATTTCGCTGAGCACCTTGCTGCGGCGAAAGGTAAAATAAGCGTAGGCGCGGCGCGCGCTTCTGCCCACTCTTCCCCTCAGTTGGTGAAGCTGCGAAAGCCCCATGCAGTCGGCGTTCTCGATAATAAGCGTGTTTGCGTTAGGCAAATCGACGCCCGTTTCGATAATGGTGGTGCACACAAGTACGTCGACTTCCTGGGCGAGCATCTGCCGCCACACCTCGCTGAGCTCCTGCTCGTTCATTTTGCCGTGGCCTATGGCTATCCTCGCCTCGGGGATAGCCTCATGGATGCGGTTGGCGGCTGAGCTTATGGACTCTACATTATTGTGCAGGTAAAATACCTGACCGCCGCGCCTGAGCTCGCGCCTTATCGCCTCGTTAACAACCGCCTCGTCGTGCTCCAATACATAGGTCTGTACGGGCTGACGGTTAAGCGGAGCCTCCTCAAGCACGCTCATGTCGCGCAGACCGCTCATAGCCATGTTCAGTGTTCGTGGGATAGGGGTTGCAGAGAGCGTTAAAACATCTACGTTTTTAACAAGCTCCTTGAATCGCTCCTTCTGCTGAACGCCGAAGCGCTGTTCTTCGTCGATGATCGCAAGCCCCAAATCGCGGAACACAACGTCCTTAGAATCTCTTTTTGCTGTTTGGCTGTTCTGAAGCGCGAGAGCAGCTCAATGCGGACAGGGTAGCCCTCGAACCGCTTGCATACGGTCTGGTAATGCTGCCACGCGAGAATCGTGGTGGGGCAGAGCAGCGCGCACTGCTTGCTGTCTGAAACGCATTTGAACGCCGCCCTCAGCGCTACCTCGGTTTTTCCGAAGCCCACGTCTCCGCACAGCAGTCTGTCCATTGGCGCGGTGCGCTCCATGTCGCGCTTTATCTCGCGGGCGCAGGTTAGCTGGTCGGGGGTTTCCTCGTATTCAAATTTCGCCTCAAAATCGCGCTGCCACTCGTTATCGCGCGAGAACGCGTAGCCCTTTGCCTTCATTCGTGCCGAGTAAAGCGCTATTAGCTCTTTGGCTATGTCCTTTACGGACGACTTAACGCGGGATTTTGCCTTCTGCCAGTCTCCCGAGCCCAAGCGGCTGAGCTTTACGCGGCTGTTTTCCTGAGCGCCGATGTATTTTGCTACCATGTCAAGCTGGGTGACGGGAACATAAAGCACATCGCCCTTGGCGTAGTCGATTTTTATGTAGTCCTTGGTGATTCCGTGGGTGTCGATTTTCCTGATTCCGCCGAAAACGCCTATTCCGTGAACGCTGTGAACAACGTAATCGCCCGCGGAAAGCTCGGAAAGGCTGTAAATTTCCTTCCCTTCCTTTTTGCGGCGGCGCTTTTTTTCGGGGCGGTAAGCCGCCTGCCCGTAGCTTATCAGGAAAAACTTTTCCGAGGGCAGCTCAAAGCCCGCGCTCAAGGCGCCTTCCATTACATAAATCACGCCGCGCTCGGCTTTTGGCAGAGCTTTTGTAAATTCAGCGTTGCAGCCGTCAGCCTTAAGGCTTTCAACAAGGTTGTTAGCCGCCTTGCCTGTTCCCGCAAGCACAACGCCTGATGAATCGGGCGTGTAAAGCCCGCGCAAATCTTCTGTTAGCTGCTTGTAGGAGCCGTTCCACTGGCTGAGCTGCTTTGCCGAAAAGCTGATAATGTCGCTCAGCGGCAGAGGAATGCTGCCGTGCACAAAGCTCTCCAGCACAATTGTTCCGTGAGCCGCAAAAAAGTCCATGCACTCGTTAAAGGTCAGCGAAAAGCGGTCGAAGCCGCGCGCAAGAACGCCGTCCTTAAAGCCCTGGGTGAGCTGTTCGGAATTCTGGTAATCCATAGCCTTGCCGCGGTCGCGCACGTTTGAAAATTCGCTTAAAAACAGCAGGCTGTCGCGGCTGATGTAGTCGAGCAGGCACTCGGGCTTGTCGTATATTTGGTTTATAAATTTGTCGGCGTTTGCCAAAACCGCGCCCGAGCGCAGCCTGTCCGCCTCGCCGTAAAGCCGCTCTTTGGCGATTGCGGCTGTTTTGCCGCGCAAAAGTCCTGCCTTGTGAGTGATTTTATCCGCGAGAGCCGCCCTGTCCTCGATGATGATTTCCGTTGAGGGCGTAAGGCGGATTGTGCCCGCCTTTTTAAAGCGGCGCTGGGTTTCCAAGTCAAAATAGCTCAGGTCGCAGATTTCATCACCCCAGAACTCGGCGCGCAGGGGATGCTCGCTGTCGGGCATGAAAAAGTCCAGAATGCCGCCGCGAAGCGAGAACTGACCGTTGCCGTCAACCGCGTCAAAGCGCTCGTAGCCAAGCAGAGTGAGCGCGCGCACAGCCTTTTCAATCGGAATCTCTTTGCCTTCGGCAAGCTCGAGAACGGTGTCGCCCAGCACCTTTTTAGGGACGGTAAGCTGACACGCTGCGTCGACGCAGGCAATCGCCACGTCGCACTCGCCCTCAATAAGCTTAAGCAGAACCTTAAGGCGCTGGTGCTCATATTCATGTGAGCGGCTGCTTATCTCCTCAAGAAAGTTGTAATCGCGCACGGGGTACACAAGCGCCGAAAGCCCCATGCAGCACAAATCGTTGCAAAGGGTCTGAGCCTCGCGCTCGTCTGAGGCAATGCACAGTGCCGTCTTTTTCTTGGCGCGGCACAAAGCGTTTATTAAATTTGCCTTAGCAACGGGGAAAAGCCCCGAAACGCAAAGCGATTTTCCCGTTTTTGAGTTTTTCAAAAGGTTCTGAAAGGCGCTGTTGCGCCCGAAAACCTCGGGAAGAAAATTAGTTTTGTTTGTTTTCTCGCTCAACTCTTAACTCTCAACTTTCAAATCTTAACTCTGTTAGTTATACAGGTTCATCGCCCTGTCAATTTTGCCGTCTATAATAAGCTTTACCGCCTCAAACGCGTTTTCAAACATCTTGTCAATCGTTTTGTGCTCGTCGTCGGTGAATTTTGACAGCACCCAGTCAGCCAAGTTCCAGTTGGGGTTGGGCTTTGCGCCGATACCTATTTTTATTCTCGGAAAAGCGTCGCTGCCGCTCAGGTAAATAATGCTGCGCATACCCTTTTGACCGCCGTCGCTGCCCTTCTGACGGATCCGCATTTTGCCGACGTCCAGAGAAACATCATCAAAGATAACAATAACGTTTTCGGGCTTGATTTTGTAGAAGTTCATCGCTTCAACAACCGCCTGGCCGCTGTTGTTCATATAGGTGGTGGGCTTCATAAGCAGAGCTTTTTTGCCGGTTATTTCAGCCTCGCCCACAAAGCTTTTGTATTTTATTTTGTTTACTCTTACTCCAAGCTTTTCGGCGATGTAATCGAGCGCCAGCCAGCCACAGTTGTGTCGGGTGTTTTCATACTTTTTATCGGGATTGCCCAGCCCGACAATTAAATACTCGGCAGCGCCCAACTTATTTCTTCCAAACATAGTTTTCCTTTCATGTTATGCGATATAGCCGCAAAGGCGGACTTTGCAAAAGTCCGCCTGTAACGCTTCTTTAATTATAATATAATACCTCTCGAAAAACCCGTCGAATCAGCTGAACGCTGCTGTAAAGGGCTTGTCGTTGTAAATTCTCGCGATAGCCTCCGCAAAAACGGGAGCGGTGGGGAGAATGGTGAACTTATCGATCATCTTCTCCTCGGGAACGGGAATTGTGTCGAGGAGGATAACCTCCTTGATAGCGCTGTTTTTGATTCTCTCAACAGCGGGGCCTGA
>ONCY01000038.1 GCA_900316435.1 uncultured Eubacteriales bacterium
TGCAGTACATAAGAGCAACCCAGCCCTTTACGCCGTTAACCTGTGTATAACCCCAATCCAATCCACCAGTATAGACTGTTTTTGTAACGGTAATCTTTGTTCCGGGATTAACCGAACCTGCGATTGAATAGCTTGTACCGGCTTTTGATCTGATGTTGAGATAAGGCTGTGCGTCAACCTCATATACTCCTGTTTTATAGCTTGAAGTATCGTCAACAACTACCTCAGGGGAATCGATAAGATAAATGTAACCCTGGAATGTCCACCAGCTGTTGCCGCCCGGATTGGAATCGGTGGTCTTTGCGGTGGTAAGATAGAATGTACGTCCGCCCCACTCCGAATTTGAGAGCGTCATATTGCCGTTGCTGTCGATCTGCTCAACAACCGCTACATGTCCGCCGGTGCCGTATGTCCAGCACGCGATAGCGCCGACCTTTGGAGTGCTGCCGTACTTATAGTAATTATTTTCCTGGTTGTATCCGTACCACCGACTTGCTCCGTTCCACGAAAGCTTAGGCTCGGTGCCTAAAATCTCATAGGCTCTTCCGTAAGCGTAAGCGGTGCAGTTAGGAAGACCGTATCCGTACTTTTGGAATACGTTGTAATTGCTGTCGTAGTAGTACTTATTGGAACCGTCCGGAGCAGTAAGCCTGGGCGTGAACTTTGTTGAAGCCGCGCTTGATACAATAGCAGCAGAAAAAACTGTTGTAAATAAAACCGCTGTTGTGATAATAACTGCGGAAATTTTTTTGAAAAACTTTCGATTCAAATAATCATCCTTTCCGAAGATTGGCGTTTATGCGTCGATCATATTTAAGTCGTTACAATAGTTACGATTATGTAACCAAGGCTATTGTATCACGTTTAACGGAAAAATGCAAATAATATTATGCCGATTATTCATACACTATACAGTTATATTTGCTACAGGTTTCACAACATCTTGTAATTTTTAGGATTTTTGCAGGATTATATATCTTTTTAAGAAAAATAGAATGTCGCTCTATTTTCGATTATAGCACATTGTTTCTGAAAAATAAAGAGTTTTTTTCATTTTCAGAAAATAAATTTTATGCACGGGTGATATAATCAAAATATAAAAAACTAAGGGAGGATGAATTATATGAAGAAACTTTTCTGCGCGTTTGCCGCGGCCGCAGCCGCCGCTGTTTGTATTATTTCAATGAGCGCGTGCTCAAGCGAAGAAGGTAACAAAGTTGTAAGCGACGCCAAGGATTATTTACAAAGTGAGATTGGCTTTAACGGAAATGTCAGCGACGCCGCAAGCAGCGCAAAGGATTATCTCAAAGACGAGATCGGCCTTAACAATACCTCCAACAAGGTCATTGAGGGAACCTGGACTCAGGAGGATGAAACAAACGGCGACTGGGAATGGACTTTTGACGGAACAAACAAATGCTCGCTCAAAGGGATCACAACAGGATTTGAGGGCAGCGGCACTTACTCGGTTGACGAAACCGCCAAAACCGTTACCGTAAACATGAGCGGCTGGGATAAAGAAAAGGTTTATACATACAAGCTCAGTCAGACGCTTTCGGACACCAAGCTTGACTTAACCGAAAAATACTCACACTACCATTTAAAGTTAAACAAATAATACGCGCGTAAAAAGCCGCCGACTTAACTGCCGACGGCTTTTTTGAATATATAAAGCACGAACTCAATCTCGGTTGTAAGGCTATCAAGCGCCTCAAGGCGGTTCATTCCCTCGCTTGGAGTGTGATAGTAATACGGCGTCATACGGAACAGCGCGTTGATATTCTGCTGACCGTTGAGGGTGACCGTGCTTTTTACCCTTACAGTGTCAATCAAAGTCAGACCATCGGATTTGGGCGGCTGCTCGTCATTTGTATAAGGTGTATTATACAGAATACTCTTTAGCCCGAAAAGATGATGCCTGCCCGGAACAGCCGTCACAATAACGCCGTTGTCAGACAAAACCCTTCCGAATTCATCCGCGTGAAACGGCGCGAAAAGATGAAACGCAAGCTTGACCGAACCGCTTTTTACGGGGATCGAGGAAATATTCGCCACAAAAAACGACGCGCCGCATTTGCGTTTTGCCGCAAGGCGTACCATGTTCTTTGAAATATCAAAACCGTAATAATCGCGGGAATACCGCTTTGAGATATAATCGGTGTAGTAGCCCTCGCCGCAGCAGATATCGAGCACGCTGTCGCCCTCGGAAGTGTATTTTTCAACGCACTCCCCTACCGCGTCAGCTAAAACGGCGTAACAGCCGCTGTTGAGGAAATCGCGGCGTGAGCGCGCCATCTCTTTGTTGTCGCCCCTGTCGTCGCCCGATTTCCCCGAAAGCAAAAGATTAACATAACCCTCCTTGGCAAAATCAAAGCAGTGGTTATTATCGCATTTTAGCGTTTTATCGATATGTGAAACGTCAGCTCCGCACACGGGGCACATTAAAAGCTTCATAACGCCTCCGAAATAATATAGATATTTTTTATTTTTGGCACACCGGAAGATGTTTATCCTTTTGAAAAACACGCCTCGTTTGGTGTGGCGTGTAAAGAGGTTAGTGCCGTTGGCATAGCGCGCCGGAGCATTTGTAAAAAAGCCTACCTCGCTTGTTGCGGCGTGTTCACCGTCATTGGTTTTATCTACTCTCTCCTTAAAAACGTCACACTGTGACGTTTTTACCTTCGCTTTTACGCTAACGCTTAAAGCTCGGCACAGTCGCCTTCGAGTCTCTTCCTCTGCGCTTCTGTTGTAAATATAAAGAGGTTAGTGCCGTTGGCACTAACCTCTTTATATGGCGCGCCGGAAGAGACTCGAACTCCCGACCTTCTGATTCGTAGTCAGACACTCTATCCAGCTGAGCTACCGGCGCATGTGCGATTTTTTAACCGCAAGACATATATTACCATACTTTAAGAAAAAATGCAAGTCTTTTTTGAAGAAAAATAAATTTCATAAATAATCATGATACAAAAAGGGCAGCCGCTCGGGCTGCCCTATGTAATCATAATAATCAGTTGGTGATAACCTGCTCGGTATCCTTGTCAAAGATGTGGAGATTTTCAAGATTGAAGCAAATCTTGATCTTGTCGCCGACTTTTGACTTGGATGTAGGCTCAACACGCGCTGTCAAAGGCTGACCTGCGATGTTAACATAGAGATAGATCTCAGCGCCCATAAGCTCGGTAACGTCAACGTTAGCGTCGAACTGCATGATAGCCTTAGCAAGCTCTTCCTGCTCGTCGTGAACGTGCTCGGGACGGATGCCGAATACAACTTCCTTGCCTACATAAGCGTCAAGCTTGCCGCCTGCGCACTTATCAGCGGGGATCGGAACCTCATACTTATCAAAGTTGAGGGTGTAGCTGTCGCCCTTCTTGGCGATTACAGCGTCGATGAAGTTCATCTGAGGTGATCCGATAAAGCCGGCAACGAACATATTACAGGGCTTGTCATAAAGGTTCTGAGGAGTATCAACCTGCTGGATAACGCCGTCCTTCATAACTACGATTCTTGTACCAAGAGTCATAGCCTCGGTCTGGTCATGGGTTACGTAAATAAAGGTTGTTCCAAGTCTCTGATAGAGCTTTGAAATCTCGGTACGCATCTGAGCACGGAGCTTTGCGTCGAGGTTTGAAAGCGGCTCGTCAAGAAGGAATACCTTAGGATCACGAACGATAGCACGACCCATTGCAACACGCTGTCTCTGACCACCGGAAAGAGCCTTAGGCTTTCTTTCAAGGAACTGCTCGATACCGAGGATTCTTGCGGCCTCTTCAACTCTTCTTTTGATCTCATCCTTAGGAGTCTTTCTGAGCTTAAGACCAAACGCCATGTTATCATAAACGGTCATGTGAGGATAAAGCGCATAGTTCTGGAAAACCATCGCAATATCTCTGTCCTTAGGAGCTACGTCGTTAACGAGCTGGTCGCCGATATAAAGCTCACCCTTTGAGATATCCTCAAGACCTGCGATCATTCTCAGGGTTGTTGACTTACCGCAACCGGAAGGACCTACAAAGATGATAAACTCTTTGTCAGCGATTTCAAGATTGAAATCCTTAACCGCGGTTACATTGCCGTCGTAGATTTTGTACACGTTTCTTAATGATAGACTTGCCATTTAATAATACCTCCGTTTGTTGTAATAACTTACATATATAATATATCACTTTCCGCAAGTTATTACTATACCGATTTTAACTAAATATTTGTACCTTATTTTATTTAAAATAATTATAAGTTAAAATTTGAATACTTATTTTAGTGTATATTGCCGATAAAAATTTGCATAATTTCCAAATTTGTCAAAGTTTTACAATATCCTATGGGCAAATTGCTATTCAAATACAAATTTCCGATCGATATTCGTTGAAGGTGCACAATATTCAGTCCACATGCGGCAAACATCCTCTTCACCTGATGAAATTTACCTTCACATATTGTAACTATTCCTACATTATTGTCATTTTTTGCCGCTAATTCAAGCTTTGCAGGCATACATTTATATCCGTCCGACAGCTCAATCCCCTGCTCAAATCTTTTGATCGTTTCCTCGCTTATTTCACCATCGACAGTTGCGATATATCGCTTTTCCACATGTTTTTTCGGCGACAGCATTCTGTGTGCGAAGTCTCCGTCATTGGTTATGATAAGCAGACCTTCGGTATCCTTATCGAGCCTTCCTGCCGGAAAAAGCCCGCGGCGCTTCAGCTCATCGGGAAGAATATCAATAACCGTTTTGTCGCGCTTGTCCTCGGTAGCGGACACGACACCTGCAGGCTTGTTCATCATTATATAAATAAATTTTTCACCCACCGGCTGTCCGTTCACCAAAACTGCCGTATTCTCGGCGTCAATTTTTCTGTCAATTATTTTACAAACAGAACCGTCAACCGTAACCGCTCCGCTTTTTATCAGCTTTTGAACCTCTTTGCGTGTTCCGACACCGCGCGAGGCAAGGTGTTTATCAAGTCTTTCCATATTATCTAACTATTCCGTCAATGGCAGCATTTCGCTTTTATATTCACCGTTTGTAAGATGTCCGCCGATAACTCTGTTGTCGATCAATAGCAGCACCGCGTAATTTACAGCGCCGTTCTTTATCCGGAATTTAAGCTGTTCTGCCTGTTTGCCTTTGTATATTGAAAGGTCGAGCCCCGATTTTTTTTGAAGCTCATTATACTCATTATATACTTCGTCAAATTCTTCAGGTATCCTGACGCTTTGTTCGCTTTCGGGCGCGTTATCCGAATCAATACCCAACTGCCCGAAAAAAGCGCTGAAATCGCCGTTTTTAACATCAAGAGAGTATTCTCCACAACTATCGCTTTTGGCTGTATCGCGCGGCTTTTCAAGGATATTTACGGTAGCCGCAATACAGATTGCCGCAAGCACAGCGCCTATTGCCGCTAATAAAATAAGCTTCTTTTTTGACTGCTTTACCGAAAACTGAATTGCAAACATCAAATCACCCGATATATTCTATGCGGGTGATAATGGATTTATTTTATGATTATTGAAGCAAAGCGGCAACATCACCGGGGGTTTTTGCAAATACCGACGCGCCTGCGTTTCGCATTGCCTCAATGTCGCCGTAACCGTACTCAACGCCGATAAAATCAACGCCGCATTCCTTTGCTCCGAGCGCGTCAAACCAAGTATCGCCGAGCATTACGGTCTGATTTCTGTCGCGCTCAAAATTGCCTCCCAAGGCTTCAACGGCGTAAGGGATCAAATCGCGCTTATCCTTTCGGCTGCTGTCTATAGTTGAACCGCATATTGCGTCAAAATACTCTGTAAGATCAAGCAGCTCGATTATCTCCCGGGCAAACGGCTCGTATTTTGAGGTGCAGACCGCAAGCATGCAGCCCTTGCCCTTCAAATCCTTCAGCAGTTGTTCAACGCCGTCATACGCGCTGTTCAGCAGCTTACCGCGTTTGTTGTAGTATCTGCGGTAAAGGTGCGCGCCGATCTCGGCACGCTCGTCGTCAAGACCGACAAGGTTTTTGAATGTATCGATGAGCGGCGGCCCGATATAGCGCGTGTAGTCGCTGAGGTCGGGCATCTCAACGCCGAGCTCGTTGATAGCATGCTCAAGCGAGGCGCGGATTCCCTCGGCGCTGCGGCTCACAGTGCCATCCAAATCGAACAGAACGTATTTATATTTCATAAATTTGCAGTTTGCTTTTTCCTGGAATTTTTTTGCCTTAACGCTGACTCTTGTATGAGTTCCGCGAGCGATCTCCCCTTTTTGGTCGGCAGCGCTAACCTCAAACTCAAAAAGCCTGCCGTCCTGTTTTACGAGCTTTGCCGTTGCGGTAACATCAGCTCCGAGAGGAGTCGGGCTTGTGTGCTGAATAGAAATCGCCGTTCCGACGGTTGTAAACTCAGGATTATTCAAAATATCGTTCGCAAGTGACGAAGCGGCGTATTCCATAAGTGCCGCTACGGCAGGCGTCGCCAAAACATCAAGGCTGCCGCTGCCCATTGCGCTTGCAAGGTTTTGTTCCTCCACCTTTAGAAAGACGGTTTTTTCTTCCATAATTTATCCCCTTTAATATGTTTTAAGGCAACACCGCATAATTCAGGTTATGCCTTAACATTTTAATAATACTATATATCGGCATTTTTCGCAACTGTTTTATCTTGCTGTAATAAGCCCGGATTCTGTAATAAGATGGATTCTTATCCGAAATATAAGCCGTAATAATCATAAAAATGCATAAACTCATTGAGATTTCAAATCATCTGTGATATAATATCAAATTAAAGATTATTAAAGGAGTATGAAGATAAATGAAATTAGGTATTGTAGGACTTCCTAATGTAGGTAAAAGCACACTGTTTAACGCTATTACGAACGCGGGCGCCCAGAGCGCGAACTATCCTTTCTGCACGATTGAGCCGAATGTGGGCGTTGTTGCGGTTCCCGATAAAAGACTTGACGTTCTTGCCGAGATGTACGATCCTGACAAATACACGCCTGCCAGCATTGAATTTGTTGATATCGCGGGCTTGGTAAAGGGCGCGTCAAAGGGCGAGGGCTTGGGCAATAAATTCCTGTCTAATATCCGCGAGTGCGACGCTATCGTTCACGTTGTACGCTGCTTTGAGAATGACGATATTATCCACGTTGAGGGCAGCATTGACCCTGCGAGAGATATTGAAACTATCAACCTTGAGCTGATACTCTCGGACGTTGAGATGATGGAGCGCAGAATCGATAAAACAAAGAAAATGGTTAAGGGCGATAAGAAGTATCAGCGCGACGTCGACTTTTACACCAGAGTTCTTGAAACACTTGAACAGGGCAAGCCCGCCAGAAGCGTTGAGTGCGACGAGGACGAGCAGGCGCTGCTCAGCGAGGTAGCACTGCTGACAAGCAAGCCCGTTATTTACGCCGCTAACATGAGTGAGGATGATTTCTCAAACGGACTTGACTCGAACGAGGGCTTTAAAAAGGTTCAGGAGATCGCCGCTGAGGAGCATGCGGGAGTGTTGCCTATCTGCGCTCAGATCGAAGAAGAGATAGTAGAAATGGACGCCGAGGAAAAAGCTATGTTCCTTTCCGACATGGGACTTGAGGAAAGCGGTCTTGACCGTCTTATCAAGGAATGCTACGCGCTTTTAGGTTTGATTTCATATCTTACCGCCGGAAAGCAGGAGGTTCGCGCCTGGACAATCAAAAACGGCACAAAGGCTCCTCAGGCTGCGGGAAAAATCCACTCCGACTTTGAGCGCGGCTTTATCCGCGCCGAGGTTATCGCGTATGACGACTTGATTGCCTGCGGAAGCATGGCGGCAGCCAAAGAAAAAGGTCTTGTCCGCAGCGAGGGCAAAGAATATGTTATGAAAGACGGCGACGTTGTGCTGTTCAGATTCAATGTATAATATTCTATTTTAGAAATATAATTACAGGGAGAAGTTTTTGGCTTCTCCCCTTTTTGTTATGTAACATTTTTATCCTTTCGCAATAGTATGTAATGTAAACGAAAGGAGGTTAATCTATGAATTTCTTCGGAAACAACGGCGGCTGCGGCTGCATTATTCTGATTCTTTTGATTCTCTGCTGCTGCGGCGGTAACGGCAACGGCTGCGGTAACAACAACGGCTGCGGCTGTAACGATGGCTGCGGCTGCTAAGCAATGTGACGTTGCATCCGGCGCGCATTTGGGAAACTCAGCATAACAATACGCAGGACTAACGGCGCGTCATAAGATGCAAAACAAATGGCGTGGCTGTAATCACAGTCAGGTTAGCAATTTGCTTTCCAACAGCTTCAAAAAAGCCGGCACTTTCCAAAATCGGAAGTGCCGGTTTTTACTTACTCTATAATATCACTTTATCTTTCCCTCAAAGAATTCGGGAATATACTTCTTTATTGTGGGAAGCATGCCGATACCGTCGGGAGTATGAGGCGGAAGCTGCCAGAAGTCATGGGCGCAGTATGTATTGCCCTCGATAATAGCGGGGCCGTTAGGCGTTGTAGCAACGTCCCAGCCAACATAACGGATCTGAGGCGTAACCTTGGCGGCCTCGAGAACCATATGTACCGCTTCCTTTACAAACGGGATCTGATAGCCCTGAATCTTGATATGGGTATCGGGGTGCTCCTCGTAGATAATTCCCTTTAATGTATCACCCGAATGCGCAGGATATTTCATAATACCCGTTTCAGGGTCAACGGGAGTAAACAGGCAGTTGTTGTCGATAATACTACCGCCCATGCCCATCTTCTGAACGATGTAAAGAAGATGCGGCTCGCCGTCTTTATCGAGAACGGTAATGAAGCGCATGGAGTTTACGGCGTTGGGATAGAGCTTTTTCAAAGCGGGGTGCTGCTCGATATTATCCTCAAGAATGCAGAAGTTCTTTTCTTTGAGATATTCATAAAGCTTGTCAAAGTTCTCGTAATCGCTGACTTTTATACGCTCGCAGCCGTGGCCGCACTCGAGATCCTGCATCTTGCAGAACAGGTATTCTCTGGTTGAGCAGAACTCCTCAACCTCCTCTTTAGTAGCCTCCTGGAACTGAATAAAGCCTCTGCCGATATACTTTTTGTAAAGCTTATTGAACTCGTCTTTATTCTCAAGGAAGTGAGCGTACTCGTAATCATTCATAAAGGTATTGAACTTTTTGCTGATCAAACGGGTAACATATGTAGCGCGCTGCTCCTTTGTGAGGTTATAGAAAGCGAAAATCTGATAGTCATAGTAGCCCGCGCCGTATTTTCTGGTGCAGCGGATCATATCAAAGAAAATCTTTCTTTTGCTTAATCCCGAGCGCTCGTGACAGGTATTAACAGCCTGCTTCATTTTTCCGAAGCTCGCGTTTTTGATGATTTTGAAAATATAATTAGCCATATCCTAATCTCCTTAATCCTCGTATATTCTCGGCACGCGCTTAGAAATGCCGCATACGATCTCATCGACGTTTTTATCAAGCAAATCAGCCATCCATAGCACGCTAAGCTCATCGTCGAGAAGCGTAACCGTATCGCCGCGCTTTACGTCCTCAATTTCGGTAACGTCAACCATAAACTGATCCATACATACGCGTCCGATGATAGGCGCGGTTTTGCCGTTGATTTTAACCATTCCCCTGTTTGACAGCGCGCGGCTGTAACCGTCGGCAAAACCTACGGGGATGGTAGCGATTTTTGTTGGGCGGTCGGTTACATATGTACCGCCGTAGCCGACCTCGGTTCCGGCAGGAACCTCCTTGACCATGACTACTTAACCCAATCGTCCTCATCGATCGGGCACAAGCCGAAAAGAATATCGCCCGCGCGAACAGCGTCAAGCCGCGTTTCGGGACGAAGCAATATCGCCGGGCTGTTTGCCACATGCTTGCACGGAACTGATACTCCGGCGTCCTCAAGCCGTTCAAGAACTTGAATATACTTCTCAAACTGAGCCTTGGCGCTTATACCGTCGGCCTCGTCAGCACGCGCAAAATGAGTGAACGCACCTGTGATTTTGAGGTTTTCAAGGTCGTTTATTCGCTGGATCAACTCAACGGAACGCTCGTCTGCCGAAAAGCCGATCCTGCTCATTCCGGTGTCAATTTTAATATGGACAGGACAGGTTATTCCGCTCCAACGGGCAAGCATGTTAAGCTTTTGAGCAGTATCATACGAAAAAATAGCAGGGGTCAAGTTGTATTTGATAGTGTTTTCAAGCTGACCGTCGCAGGTATCGCCAAGCAGCAAAATCGGCTCGGTGCAGCCCGCCTCTCTGAGCGAAGCGCCCTCTTCCCAAACAGCGACCGCGTAACGCTCGATGCCGCACTTTTTAAGAGTTGAATAAATACCCTTTTCGCCGTGGCCGTAGCCGTCGCCTTTAAGCACCGCCATTATCTCAACACCGTCTCCGATGATCTCGCGTATTCGCCGTACATTATGCTCAAGCGCGCTGAGGCTTACAACAGCCTCGGTCCTCTGTGCAAGCTTTCTCATAGGATAACCCCCTTTTTGAGAATCTTATTCTATTTCCAAATAAGAATTTTACCATATTTTTCACGTTTTGACAAGATATAAAAATCACGATAAATAGAAGCGCTATGTTGTGTTTTAAGTGGAATGTACTAATCAAATCATTAAAAAGAGGATGTCGCAAATCAAAAGATTTGCCGGCAGCCTTTGGTCTTGAATGAATTATTGAACATTGAAATTGCAACAGCACGCAACAAATCAGAGGGGGCTTTATACTAATTTCCATTAAAACGCTTTAAAACAGATGTTAGCGGAAAATTTCGCATAACAAGGCGGAGGACGCAGGAATCCTGACGGATTCCGAGGACGACAACGCGGTTATGTGGAATTTAACGCAACAGATGTTAAAGTGTTTTATTGGATATTAGTATTACACTCTCTTTTTACTTGATGTTGAAAGATTTAGCGGATTTATGCAACCTCCTTTTCGAAAAATTCCATACCTAAACGCCCGTCAAGTGTTCGCTTCCACAGTTTCTTGATGATAAATGCAAACGCAAGCAGAAAGACTGCGTTTCAGTCTTTTGCTTTCCGCGTGTCAGAAAGCGTATAAAATCGCGGTTCTGCTTTAAAACTCCGAAAGCGCCCTCAACCTGAATGAAGCGATTTTGGCGCAACAGATTTCCTTCATCGGTTGTAACGCGTTCAGTCGCTTCCGTCTTTTGCCGCGCCATTGTTTTTGAAAATTCGATCTTGCAATTTTCGTATTTGCCTTTGTAGCACTTCTCGCGATGGGGACAGCCCTCGCAGTCTTCGCAAATGTAATAACTTTTTACGACCTCATAGCCATTCTGCGTTTTTCGTTTGCCGTTAGCTTTCCGATGTAAAGTCTTATTACAAGAATATGTGAATCAAGAGAAGAATTAATTGAGCATGTTTTGAATTTTTATTTGACTTAATTTGTTGATTTACTCTATTTTTATATATAATATAATTGTATCAATACGACACTAAATATTTATACGCACGAGATAGAATCTGCGAAAGAATCACTTGCAAATGCAGTTGCATCATTGTACAGTGCATAATGCACAAAACATTGTTCAAATTAGCTTATATTATTTGCATAAGATTTTTACCATTTTTTCAATTTCAAGCTGATTTCATCGGAAAAACCTCTTGAAAAATCGGAAAAATTTAAGTTTTCCGATAGGTGAACATCTCGAAAATGGCTTGAAATCTGACATTTTTAAGCATAATCGGAAAAAAATCGAAAAAATCCAAATCAGGCACGTTTTAGGCAAAAAGAAAAATCCCAGAAACAGCCTTAGAAAGCCATTTCTGAGATTAATCTTGTTGGTGCGAGTGACGGGACTTGAATGTTATAAATTGTGTTTCACTAAATTTCATAATATAGCAATACTCTACATTTCAAGCCGTTTTCTGTGTATCTTCATTTCAATTCGTTTCACCTTGTTTCAAATCGGTAAAGAACAAATAAAGAACACAAACAAGCACAATCAGCACCGAAAAAAGACAGCATCCAATAACATATATAACTGAACGTCTAAAAGATTTTTGGATTAATGTATTATATCACAGAAATGAAATGTATTCAAGCAAAGAATAACCTTAGTAATTCATATCATTATATACGAATTTAACTAATCAAGAGGTAAATCACTTTTTCCAAGATTACACTTTGAACATAGGGTTTGCAAATTATCAATCACAGTTTCTCCACCTTTTGCCCATGGTACGATATGGTCAATATGCAATTCAACCATTGGGTCTTTTGCAGGTGAAGCACCGCACAAGCAACACTTAAAATTATCGCGCTTCATCACCAAAAATCTCATTCGTAGATTTATATCACGTTTTGTTCTGTGTTTAATGGCTTTTTCTTCCAATCCATCGTCTTGCACTGGAAGCTCCTCTTCTACAGATTCATCCTTAATATTGTTTATATTTTCTACAAATTCTTTTAGTGTATTACTCCAACTACCAAAATTCCGTATATATGTATTTAAACTAAACTTAGATATGCCTGACTTAATATCAGTAGTTGTTGGTTGTCTACCTAATTTTATCCATATTAGTTCTATTTCTTCAAACAGGTCTTCTTTACAATAACTCCTATTAAGTGTTATCTCTAACCCTGCTTTTTTTAATGCATTATTCCAAGTGCCAAAATTATTTATAGCATCGTATTTCCCATATAGTGAATACTCTCTGTGCGTTATGCTTTTTTTGCCCAGTCGCTGAGCAGTAGTTCTAATATCTTTAATGACTTCTCCGTCACTAACCTTTTCTCTATAAAATGGATGCATTTCAAAACCACACTTTTTACAAGCGTTTATCCAACCATTAAATCTATAGTCTATTGTAGATGGCGAAAACTGTCCCTGCTTTTTATACTCGCTCTTTGATAAATAATTCTGATTCAGCAAAGAAGCAACTCTTTTCATATCGTTTAACAATTCTTCATCTGTTATATCTCTACTTTTTCTATTTAAGACAAATTCCATATTCTCACCACCAGTAGTTTTTTCTATACTAACACAAGCACAACCGAAAATCAATCCATTCGCCCTACTTGACAAAAATAAAAAAGTAATCTTTTGTTCTGCTACCCCACACTTGACCTTGCGATTCTTCTATACTAAAGAACAAAATAAAGAACACAGGCACGTATGAGAAAAAAGAAATCCCGAAAGCCACTGTTTAAGTAGCTTCCGAGATTCTAAGGGTTGGTGCGAGTGACGGGACTTGAACCCGTACGTCAAAGACACACGCCCCTCAAACGTGCCTGTCTGCCTATTCCAGCACACTCGCATAAATTTTCTCAACAAGAGATATTATATCATAGCAGACCTCAGTTGTCAATAGAATTTTTGAAAAAAATATTATTTGTTGGGGCGGTTGATTTCCGCCCCATTTTTTACTTTTCTTCAAACAATGACGACATTAGTTTTTGGATTTTTTGGCGGCGCCTCTCAGTTTCCTCGGCGTTCAGATAACAGCTTCCGTTATCAAAGCGAAGGACATCGCCCTCCTTTATGCTTTTTGGCAGAGCGCTTCTTTCGAACACTGCATCGGTACCGTTTTCGCATATCAGAACAGCTTTGTCGCCCTCTATTCTGTCCACTGTAAATTTTTTCATCAGCTTGCCCTCTTTATGGATTGATTGTTTGTGCTGACAGTCAGGTTTTTGCCATCCGACACAATTACAATCGTTTTGTCTTTATCGGTACGGTAAACGCTTGACTTTATGTTTTTAAGCAATGTAAGCACCTCTTTATCGGGGTGGCCGTATTCGTTGTTCTTACCGCATGAAATAATCGTTATTTCCGGGTTGATTTTTTTTAAAAGGCTTTTTGTAGTTGAATTCTTGCTGCCATGATGACCCGCCTTAAGCACTTGGGCGTTCAAGTCGGCTTTTACGGTTTTCATCTCCCCTGTTTCCGCATCACCGGTCAGAAGGAATGAATTGTTTCCGAATTTGAGCATAATTACAATTGAACAGTTATTCAGGTTGCTTTCATCTATTTTTGAAGGAGCTATAATATCGACCGACAAATCATCGATCTTTACAATATTAACGCCAGCTTTGCCGTTTTTTACGGAGAGCTTTTTGCTTTTAACAGATTTAAGCAAGCTTTCATACAACTTGGATGTAGCGGAAACCTTAGGCATGTATACCGTACCGATTTCATAGTTCCGAACAATATAAGGCAATGAACCGATGTGGTCGGAATGTGGATGCGTTGCTACAAGGTAATCTATTTTGCTGTGTCCCGCCTTCTTAATATAGTTAATAATTCCTTCTCCGTGGTAGTTTTCTCCGGCATCGATAAGCATTGTCTGATCATTTGGCAGCTCTATGAAAATTGAATCTCCCTGCCCTACGTCAAGAAAATGAACAGCAAGCTTTCCATCATACTGCTTCTCGCCTACTGAATCAAACAAAAAATCTAACGAACAGGAGCATAAAATTGCAGCCGCCATAACAGAGGAAACGATTATTAGCAGTATTGCTTTGACTTTTTGTTTCATGGTCTAACTCGCTTTACCTGTATATAACTGATAGTATTTGCCCTTTTGCCCAAGAAGCTGCTCGTGAGTGCCGCGTTCGATAATTCTACCCTGCTCCAAAACAATTATGCAGTCGGAGTTTTTAACCGTGGAAAGGCGGTGAGCGATAACAAAGGTCGTTCTGCCCTTCATCAGTTTATCCATGCTCTCCTGAACCATCTTTTCAGTACGGGTATCAATGGAGCTTGTCGCCTCATCGAGAATAAGCGCCGGAGGATCGGCAACAGCGGCTCTGGCTATAGCAAGCATCTGACGCTGCCCCTGACTGAGGTTGCCGCCATCCGCCTTGATAACGGTGTTGTACCCGTCGGGAAGCTGACGGATAAAGCTGTCGGCATTCGCAAGCTTCGCCGCGGCAATAACTTCTTCGTCAGTAGCGTCAAGCCTGCCGTACCTTATGTTTTCCATTATAGTATCCGAAAAAAGGTTAGTCTCCTGTAACACAACGCCCAAAGAACGCCTTAAATCGGATTTTTTGATTTTATTGATATTGATTCCATCATATCGGATTTTTCCGTCCTGGATATCGTAAAAGCGGTTAATCAGGTTTGTAATTGTAGTTTTGCCGGCGCCTGTTGAGCCGACAAAGGCGATTTTCTGGCCGGGACGTGCGTAAATATCAACGTTGTGAAGAACAATTTTGTCGTCGGTATAGCCGAAATCGACATCGTCCATCACCAAGTCGCCGCGCAGTGGCTTGTATTCGATTTCGCCTGTCGCCTGATGAATGTGTTTCCACGCCCACATTCCTGTGCGCTTGTCGGTTTCTGTAAGCTTGCCGTCTATAAGTTCAGCATTCACCAGAGTTACATAGCCGTTGTCTTCCTCGCTTTTTTCATCCAGAAGAGCAAAAATTCTTTCAGCGCCTGCCAACGCCATTACTATGCTGTTGAACTGCTGGCTGACCTGGCTTATAGGCTGGTTAAAGTTCTTGTTAAATGTAAGAAAGCTTACAAGTGAGCCGAGCGAAAGTCCGAGCACGGGAATACCCGAGCATGTGACAGCAAGAATGCTGCCTGCAATCGCGCAGAGTACATAGCTTACATTGCCGAGCTGTCCGTTTATAGGCATGATAACATTAGCAAACATGTTGGCGTTGTAGGAGCTGTTAAAAAGCTTATCATTGAGCTTATTAAATTCCTCAACGCTCTTTTTCTCATGATTAAAAACCTTGACGACCTTTTGGCCGTTCATCATCTCCTCAATGAATCCGTTTTCAGTTCCCAAATCGGTTTGCTGCGCGACAAAGTATTTTCCGCTTTTCCCCGCAAGTGTTTTTGAAACAAACAGCATTACGGCAACCATCAGGAGCGTGAGCAGAGTCAACGGCAGGCTCAGAACAAACATACTCGCAAGCACTGCGCCTATGGTGATTGCACTGTTGAAAACCTGAGTCATGCTCTGGCTTATCATCTGACGCAGAGTATCAACGTCGTTGGTGTAGACGCTCATAATATCGCCGTGCTTATGGGTATCGAAATACTTGATTGGCAGGCTTTCCATATGCCTGAAAATGTCGTTTCTGAGGTCGCGCATAGTACCCTGGGTAACGTAGATCATAATGCGTGACTGCGTGTACGTAGCCGCGGCTCCTATGATATAGAAAACAGCGACGCGTGAAATTGCAATCAGCAGCGGTGTGAAATCAGCCTCTTTGCCCTGTGCGACCTGATTCACCAAAGGAGTAATGTAATCGTCAAACAGCGTCTGAATAAACAGTGTTCCCTGAACGCTTGCAAGAACGCTGATAATAATGCAGACAAACACAAAGATCATGTGAACCTTATATCTTTTAAAAATAAGAGCCAACAGCCGTTTAAAAGTTTTCAAGCTCTTTTTAGGATCATCTATTTTTGCGCGGGGCTGGGTATTCCTTCTGTGCCCCGGAGTAGGTCCTGCCATATTACTTCTCCCCTTTCTTGTCAAAATCACCTGCGCCAACGATTTGCGCGGTATATGTTTCGCTGTATATCTTACAGTTATTCATAAGCTCTTCATGGGTGCCGACAGAGTTAATTTCGCCGTTTTCCATAACAACAATACGGTCGGCGCTCTCAACGCTTGAAATTCGCTGTGAAATAATCAGCTTTGTGGTATTTGGTATCTCCTCGGCAAATGCCCTTTGAATTTTAGCATCTGTAGCCGTATCTACAGCGCTTGTTGAATCATCCAGAATAAGAATCAGCGGCTTTTTCAGGAGCGCTCTCGCTATGCAAATACGCTGCTTTTGACCGCCGGAAACATTTGTGCCGCCCTGCTCAATTTTTGTATTGTAGCCGTCGGGAAAATCGCGTATAAAGTCGTCTGCGCACGCAAGTTTGCACGCTTGAATACATTCCTCCTCGGTGGCGTTTTCGTTGCCCCAGCGGAGGTTATCGAGAATCGTTCCCGAGAAAAGAACGTTCTTTTGAAGCACAACCGAAACCTTGTCGCGAAGAACCTCGAGATCATAACTGCGTACGTCCTTACCGCCGACCTTTACGCAGCCCTCGCTGACATCATACAGTCTTCCGATTAGATTGATAAGGCTTGTTTTGGAGCTGCCCGTACCGCCGACAATGCCTATCGTTTCACCTGATTTGATGTGGAGATTGATATTATTCAGCACAGGCTTTTCACTTTTTTCCGAATAACTGAACACTACGTTTTCAAAGTCGATGCTTCCGTCGGGAACATCATAATCGGGATTCTCGGGATTTCGGATTGTCGCCTTTTCATTAAGCACCTCAGCAATTCGCTTGCCGCTGGCAAGGCTCATTGTGAGCATAATAAAGATGAATGCTATCATCATCAGGTTCATCAGAATATTCATGCAGTAAGCAAGCATACTCGTCAACTCGCCCGATGTGAGCTCGCCTCCGACTATCATATTCGCGCCGAACCAGCTAATTGCGATGATTGACGCGTAAACGGTGATCATCATAAGCGGAGATACCGATACCATCAGCTTTTCAGCCTTGAGGAACAGGATATACAGATTCAGCGTGGCGCGCTCAAATTTGCTGATTTCATGGTGTTCGCGGACAAACGCTTTTACTACGCGTATCGACTTAACGTTTTCCTGAACGTTGGCGTTGAGCTCATCATATTTCTCAAAAACCTGAGTAAAATACTTGTGCGTTTTACGGATCAAAAAGAACATTACAACGCCCAGAAACAGCACGGCCACAAGATAAATGCTTGCGAGCTTTGCGTTGATCATCATAGTGATAGTCATAGCCACAATTAGGCTTATGGGCGCGCGGAAGCAAATTCTTAAAATCATCTGGTAAGCGTTCTGAACATTTGTTACGTCGGTCGTCATACGCGTTACCAAACCCGCGGTCGAAAACTTGTCGATATTGGCAAAAGAAAAAGTCTGGATATTTTCAAACATCGCGCTTCTCAGGTTACGGGCAAATCCCGCCGAGGCTTTAGCTCCAAACACACCGCCCATAGCTCCTCCAAACAGAGCAACCAAAGCGCACAGCAGCATAAGCCCGCCCATAAGCACGATATGTTCTATATCAGGCGAGGACACTTCTACTCCGTTTTCGATAACCTTATGGTTGATTCCCTGATCGATCATAGAGCTTATGAGAAGCGGGATAAGCATTTCCATTATTACTTCCAAAATCATAAACAAGGGCGTGGCAATTGACGCCTTAACATACCCTTTAATATGTGAAGCAAGCGTTTTTATCATACTATCACCTTTTGTTTTATATTTAAAATAATTATACAACATGTTGTGTTAAATAACAATAGACAAAACATATTTTGTGACAACAAAATCGGGCAAAAAACCTTTTGCGCTTTCTGCCCGTCAGTATTACTGTTTTATTATTCCGTCAAAAGCAACCTTTGCAGCTTCATCATCCATATTGCAGGTAAGGATATAAAAGTTTGTGAGCGAGAGAAGCTTTTCAAAGTTTTTGAGCATTTTATCGGCGATTTCCATGCTTACCATATGTGCGGTCTGAAAATACAGTCTTTGGATAACCTCTCTGCTGTCAGGCACTCTAACGCTGTTTCGCTCTCCCCTTTCGAGGAAAACGATCGCCTTTAAGGGATAGCTTTCGTTCAAGGCTATTCCACTGCCTCCGTCAAAGGGTGTTCCGTACGCGATTGCACGGTCATCGTAAAGGCGCACAACGGGCTTGTCGTCGTTCATTATATGAACCTTATTCCCGAAAGCCTTAAGCCATAGTCGGGTGTGGAACGACTTGCCCACGCCCGAATCCGCGGAGAAAAGATAAGCGCCGCCGTTATAAATAAGAGCTGAAGAATGAACGAGCATTGTGGAAAACTTAATTGCCCTGCGGTTAAACATAGTGCCAAACGCAAAGTTTTCCATTTCGCCCTCGGTAATACCTTCTGCCCTGCGATTAAGCAATTCCTGAAAATATTTTTCGGTATAAGAAAGGGCAATGTCCGTTTCGCGGCTGCCGCTGTATAAAAACGGTTTTGCAAGCTTTTTTGTTTCGTCATATACGGGATCCAGTTCAACGACCAGATCCGCTATTAAACATCTCATCTGCTTCACTCATTTCGATAATTGC
Organism: uncultured Eubacteriales bacterium; assembly: GCA_900316435.1. GTDB lineage: Bacteria > Bacillota > Clostridia > Oscillospirales > Acutalibacteraceae > Ruminococcoides. Next base: position 19,069 of record ONCY01000038.1, read on the forward strand.
TTAGCTTCGATCACACTAAGTATTTGTCCGCTGACTTTGAACTTTATATCATACCCGGCGTAAGGAAAGCCGTAAGTCCTCTCGCTGTCTGTCTGATAGCCAGGTCTTGGGTCATAAGAGAGCACCTCTTTTAACGCAGCGCATTGCTCCAAGGTAAACAGCGACTCGATACCTTCCGGGATCTCAACTTCAAGCAGCTTTTGCTTTGAGGGGCCGTAAGGGCCTGTATAAGCCTTAGGAGCGCTATCCGCGTACGGCAGATACGGCTTTATGTCGAGAATCGCAGTTCCGCTCATTAAGTCCGCGCCCGCAACGGTAAGCACCGTTCCCTCAGACGCGCTGTGCGTAATAGACACGAACTTTACGCGCGTAAGCCCTATCGGGTTGGGGCGGTTTGGCGAGCGTGTGGCGAACACCCCCATGCGCTTATTGCCGCCGAGCTTTGGAGGACGAACCGTGGGCGACCATTCCCTCTTGCCCATCGGCTCAAAAAGCCAGATAAGCCAAAGGTACTCAAAATCCTCAATACCCCTAAAAGCCTCAATGTTATCGAAGCTCTTTTCCATTACGATTTTTGAGAGCAAATGCTCCGACATTCCGCTCTGCCTGGGAAGTCCGAATTTTGAGGGGAAGTCGTTATAAATATACGCGACAGGCGAAAATTCCATAAAAGCACAGCCTTTCAATTGTTTTTATATCCTTTTATTTTATCCCAATACGCCTTGAACGCCTGCTCGTTTTTGTTGTCGCCGAAGTGGTAATAAACGCTGTCTTTTATCGCGTCGGGCAGGTACTGCTGCAGCGTGTAGTGGTTCGGGTAACTGTGAGGATACAGATAATGTTGCCCTTTGTTTTGGTTGTCCTCGCCGTCGTAGTGCTTATTTTGAAGCTGTCGCGGAATGGGACCTGTTTTTCCGCGGCGGATATCGGCTAAAGCGGCGTCGATAGCCATGTACGCGGAGTTTGATTTTGGAGCATTACAAACCATAACAACCGCGTCGGCAAGCGGAATACGAGCTTCGGGAAGCCCCACAGCCTGAGCAATGTCAACACAGGATTTAACGATGGGGATAATCTGAGGATAGGCAAGCCCAACATCCTCGCAGGCGCAGACCATGAGCCGACGGCACGCCGAGGGCAAATCACCTGCTTCAAGAAGCCTTCCGAGGTAATGGAGCGCCGCGTCAGGGTCGCTGCCGCGCATACTTTTTTGATAGGCTGAAACAATATCGTAGTGCTCGTCGCCGTCTTTGTCGTAGCGCATTGAGCTGCGCTGTATCAAGTCGCCGACGATTTCTTCGGTCACCACTCGCCTGTCTCCGTCGCGGTCTGCGGCAATTACCGAAAGCTCAACCGCGTTCATAGCCTTGCGAACGTCCCCTCCGCAGCCCTGTGCTATCTTTTTGGCACAGGCTTCGGAAAGCTCAACCTCAATCCCCTGCTCCTCCTCAAGCAGCTTTGCCGCGCGGTATACCGCCTTTTCGACTTCAACAGGCTCGACCGACTTGAACTCAAACACGGTTGAACGGCTTAAAATAGCGTTGTAAACATAAAAATAGGGGTTCTCGGTGGTGGACGCGATTAGGGTAATGCTTCCGTTCTCAATGTATTCAAGCAATGTCTGCTGCTGCTTTTTGTTGAAGTACTGGATCTCGTCAAGATAGAGCAAAATACCGTTTATGCCCGAAAACGTGCCAAGCTGTGATACAATCTCCTTGATGTCGGAGGTAGAGGCGGTCGTTCCGTTGAGCTTGCGCAGGGTTTTGTTCGTTTTATTGGCTATATATGTGGCTAAAGTGGTTTTGCCAACGCCCGAAGGGCCGTAAAAAATAAGGTTCGGTATCTCGCCGCTTTCAATTATCCTGCGCAGAGGCCTGCCCTCGGCGAGCAGGTGCTTTTGCCCTACGATATCGTCAAGCGAATTTGGGCGAAAACGGTCGGCAAGTGGTTTGTTCATATAAATCACCATTTTCAGCAAATGATTTAAAAGGGCTGCCGCGATGACAGCCCTTTATTCGTATTTAGAATTATTCGTAGAGAGGGTATTTTTTGCAGATTTCCTCAACGCCTGCTCTTACCTTTTCCTTGCTGTTCTCGTAGTCATTGAGGACAAGGGTAATGTACTCGGCGATTTTATCCATGTCTTCCTCGTTAAGGCCGCGTGTTGTAACAGCCGCTGTGCCGATTCTGACGCCGCTGGTAACAAACGGAGAGCGCGGCTCGCCGGGAATTGTGTTCTTGTTTACGGTGATATAGCAATCGTCAAGACGAGCCTCAAGCTCCTTGCCGGTTACCTCGGAATCGCGCAGGTCAAGCAGCAGAACATGGTTGTCGGTGCCGCCCGATACGAGCTTACAGCCGCGCTTGATCAATCCGTCTGCAAGCGCCTTGCAGTTTGAAACGATCTTTGCGCCGTACTCTTTGAACTCGGGCTTAAGAGCCTCGCCGAAGCAAACAGCCTTAGCGGCGATAGTGTGCATAAGAGGGCCGCCCTGTGTACCGGGGAAAATAGCCTTGTCGATCGCCTTTGCGAACTCCTCACGGCAGAGGATCATGCCGCCGCGCGGTCCGCGAAGGGTTTTATGAGTGGTAGTTGTAACAAACTCGCAGTAAGGAACGGGGTTTGGATGAACGCCTGCCGCTACAAGACCCGCGATATGAGCCATGTCAACCATCAGGTAAGCGCCGACCTCGTCAGCGATTTCTCTGAGGCGGGCAAAATCGATGATTCTGGGATATGCAGAAGCGCCCGCTACGATCAGCTTGGGCTTGCATTCCTTGGCGATTTCAAGAACCTTGTCGTAATCAATGCGGTGGGTAACGCTGTCAACGCCATATGGAACAAAGTTGAAGTACTTACCGGACATATTTACTGGCGAGCCATGAGTGAGGTGACCGCCTTCGTTGAGGTTCATACCCATAACGGTATCGCCTGGATTGAGCATGGCAAAGTAAACAGCCATGTTAGCCTGAGCGCCCGAGTGAGGCTGAACATTAGCGTGCTCCGCGCCGAACAGCTCGCAAGCGCGCTGACGGGCGATTTCCTCTACGATGTCTACGCATTCGCAGCCGCCGTAGTAACGCTTTCCGGGATAACCCTCGGCGTACTTGTTAGTCAGATGGCTGCCCATTGCCGCCATAACAGCGGGAGTAACAATGTTTTCGCTGGCGATAAGCTCAAGGTTTCTGCGCTGACGCTTAAGCTCCTTGTCCATTGCCTCGCCGACTGCGGGATCGTATTCCTTGAGATACTCCAAGGATGCGATGTTTGTCAATTCATTCATTTTAAAATTCCCCTTTGTACTTGATTTGTTTTATGTTAAATAGATTGTAAGACTTTATTCTTTAATCGAATTAAATCGTCAAGGGTTTCAATTTTGCCCGCGTCATTTCTAAGGGAAGCCGCACCGCGTATTCCCTTAAAATAGCCCGCCGCAAGCTTTCTTGCCTGCCTTAAAGCAATGTATTCTCCCTTATATTCGACCATTTTCGCCACCTGAGCGACCATAGTATTAAGCTTTTCCTCAATTGACGGATAATATAGAACAGCGTCCGGGTCATCCAGATACGCGTTTATCTGAGTGAATATCCACGGATTGCCAAGCGACGCCCTGCCTACCATAACAAAATCGCAGCCCGTGTAGTCAAGCACCAGCTTCGCCTTTTGAGCGCTGTCAACATCGCCGTTGGCTATTACGGGAATGCTGACGCTCTGTTTTACCTTACGGATAATATCATAATCGACAGGCGGCTTGTAGAATTGCTTTCTGGTTCTGCCGTGCACGGTGATTGCCGACGCGCCCGCCTGTTCACAGATTTTTGCTACCTCGGCAGCGTTTACCATGTCATCGTCCCAGCCCTTGCGGATTTTAACGGTAACGGGAACGCTTACAGCCTTTACAACTGCCTCGGTAATTCTTCCGCAAAGCTCAGGATCCTTCATTAGAGCGCTTCCGCTGCCGTTGCCGCTGATTTTAGGCGCGGGACACCCCATGTTGATGTCGATAATATCGGGGTTATGGCGCATTGCCGCCTCAGCCGCTTCAGCCATACAGCTCGGATCATCGCCGAAAATTTGGATACCGCACGGACGCTCCTGTGAGGAGATGTCCATAAGCTCCTCGCTTTTTTTGCTGCCGAAAGAAAGTGCCTTTGAGCTTACCATTTCGCTGACGCAGAACCCCGCGCCCATGCTCATGCAAAGCTCTCTGTACGCTCGGTCGGTAACGCCTGCCATAGGAGCAAGCAGCGCCCTTGACGGGAGCTTAACTGTGCCTATTTGATTTGACGTCATACACTTCTCCGACGCGATTTTCTGCCGCTGATTTTTGTTGACACCAGCATAACAAGCATTACAATAAGACCTACTCCGACGCATATCCACGAAACTATGCCAGCGGTATAGTCGGTTGAATAGGTTTTCTTGCTAATTGATTTATCAATATCACTCTTGTTTTCTATCAGCGGTTTAGTATCAAAAGGAACAGTAACATGAGGGTCAACTCCTCCGCCAGCGTCTTCGGTCGTGGGCGGAACTGTTACAACAGGCTCGGTCGTAATAGGTACGGTCGGCTCGGGTTCCGTGGGCTCGGGCTGGGTAGGTTCCGGGTCAGTCGGTTCCGGATCTGTGGGTTCAGGCTCGGTAGGATCAGTATAAGGCTCAGGATCTGTAGGGTCATCGTCACCTGTAAAGATATCAATGATATCCTGGATGTCCAAGCCGTTTTGCTCTGTGGCAAATGCATTTATTGAAGAAACCGAAGTCAATATGGTTAATGACAATATGCAGGGCAAAATTATTCTGATTACTCTTTTAATCATTGCAGTTACCTCTG
>ONCY01000004.1 GCA_900316435.1 uncultured Eubacteriales bacterium
GTTTTTAACAAGCTCCTTGAATCGCTCCTTCTGCTGAACGCCGAAGCGCTGTTCTTCGTCGATGATCGCAAGCCCCAAATCGCGGAACACAACGTCCTTTTGCACAAGGCGGTGAGTGCCTACGACCATGTCGACCTCGCCGCGCTTTAATTTTTCAAGGATCTCTTTTTGCTGCTTGGCGGTTCTGAAGCGCGAGAGCAGCTCAATGCGTACAGGATAGCCCTCAAACCGCTTGCATACGGTCTGGTAGTGCTGCCACGCCAGGATCGTGGTGGGGCAGAGCAGCGCGCACTGCTTGCTGTCGGACACGCATTTGAATGCCGCCCTGAGCGCTACCTCGGTTTTTCCGAAGCCGACGTCGCCGCAAAGCAGTCTGTCCATCGGCGCGGTACGCTCCATATCGCGCTTTATCTCATAAGCGCAGGTGAGCTGGTCGGGGGTTTCCTCGTACTCGAATTTAGCCTCAAAATCACGCTGCCACTCGTTATCGCGCGAGAACGCGTAGCCCTTTGCCTTCATTCGCGCCGAGTAAAGGGTGATAAGCTCCTTGGCTATGTCCTTTACGGACGACTTTACGCGGGATTTAGCCTTTTGCCAGTCGCCCGAGCCAAGGCGGCTGAGCTTTACGCGGCTGTTTTCTTGAGCGCCTATGTATTTAGCGACCATGTCAAGCTGGGTTACGGGCACATAAAGCACGTCGCCCTTTGCGTAGTCGATTTTTATGTAGTCCTTGGTGATCCCGTGGGTGTCGATTTTCCTGATCCCGCCGAAAACGCCAATTCCGTGAACGCTGTGAACGACGTAATCGCCCGCGGAAAGCTCGGACAGATTGTAGATTTCCTGCCCTTCCTTTTTGCGCTTGGGCTTTTTTTGCGGGCGGTAAGCCGCCTGTCCGTAGCTTATCAGGAAAAACTTTTCCGAGGGAAGCTCAAAGCCCGCGCTCAAAGCGCCTTCCATTACATAAATCACGCCGCGCTCGGCTTTCGGCAGAACTTTTGTGAATTCGGCGTTATAGCCGTCTGATTTAAGGCTTTCAACAAGGTTGTTTGCAGCCTTGCCTGTTCCGGCAAGCACAACGCCGCTCGAATCGGGGGTGTTAAGCCCGCGCAGATCCTCGGTGAGCTGCTTGTAAGAGCCGTTCCACTGGCTGAGCTGCTTTGCCGAAAAGCTGATGACGTCGCTAAGCGGCAGAGGAATGCTGCCGTGAACAAAGCTTTCCAGCACAATCGTGCCGTGAGCGGCGAAAAACTCCATGCACTCGTTAAAGGTCAACGAGAAGCGGTCGAAGCCGCGCGCCAGAACGCCGTCCTTGAAGTACTGGGTGAGCTGCTCGGAATTCTGGTAATCCATAGCCTTGCCGCGGTCGCGCACATTTGAAAACTCGCTCAAAAACAGCAGGCTGTCACGGCTGATGTAGTCGAGCAGACACTCGGGCTTGTCGTATATTTGGTTTATAAACTTGTCGGCGTTAGCCAAAACCGCGCCCGAGCGCAGCCTTTCCGCCTCGCCGTAAAGCCGCTCTCTCGCGATCGCGGCGGTTTTTCCGCGCAAAAGCCCTGCCTTGTGAGTGATTTTATCCGCGAGAGCCGCCCTGTCCTCGATTATGATTTCCGTTGAGGGCGTAAGGCGTATATTGCCCGCCTTTTTAAAGCGTCGCTGTGTTTCCAAATCAAAGTAGCTCAGGTCGCATATCTCGTCGCCCCAGAACTCGGCGCGCAGGGGGTACTCGCTGTCGGGCATAAAAAAGTCCAGGATTCCGCCGCGAAGCGAGAACTGGCCGTTGCCGTCGACCGCGTCAAACCGCTCATAGCCCAGCAGTGTAAGCGTACGCACCGCCTTTTCAATCGGTATCTCCTTGCCCTCGGCAAGCTCCAGCACCGTGTCGCTCAGCACCCTTTTGGGGACGGTGAGCTGACACGTCGCGTCGACGCAGGCGATCGCCACGTCGCACTCGCCCTCAATGAGCTTTAACAGCACCTTTAAGCGCTGGTGCTCGTACTCGTGCGAACGGCTGCTTATTTCCTCAAGAAAGTTGTAGTCGCGCACCGGGTACACAAGCGCCGAAAGCCCCATGCAGCACAAATCGTTGCACAGAGTTTGAGCCTCGCGCTCATCCGAGGCGATGCACAGCGCCGTCTTTTTCTTGGCGCGGCACAAGGCGTTTATTAAATTTGCCTTTGCGACGGGAAAAAGCCCCGAAACGCAAAGTGATTTTCCCGTTTTTGAGTTTTTCAGAAGATTCCGAAAGGCGCTGTTGCGCCCGAAAACCTCGGGAAGGAAATTGGTTTTGTTCATAAAGTACCTTACTGTTTTAGTGTAGTGACAGCCCTTGCGGCTGTCAATTTCCCCACAGATAAACTGCGGGGAACGGGCAACCGCAAGGGTTGCCCCTGCGAGTAAAACCTAATTAAATATATTCATAGCCCTGTCTATTTTGCCGTCGGTGATCAGCTTTACCGCCTCAAACGCGTTTTCAAACATCTTATCAAGCGTTTTGCGCTCGTCGTCGGTGAATTTTGAAAGCACCCAGTCAGCCAAGTCCCAGTTGGGGTTGGGCTTTGCGCCGATTCCGATTTTTATTCTCGGGAACGCGTCGCTGCCGCTCAGGTAAATGATGCTGCGCATGCCCTTCTGACCTCCGTCGCTGCCCTTTTGACGTATCCTCATTTTGCCGACGTCAAGCGATACGTCGTCAAAAATAACAATGACGTTTTCCGGCTTGATTTTGTAGAAGTTCATCGCCTCAACAACCGCTTGGCCGCTGTTGTTCATGTAAGTGGTAGGCTTCATAAGCAGAGCCTTTTTGCCGTTTATTTCAGCCTCGCCCACAAAGCTCTTGTATTTTATTTTATTCACCCTTACGCACAGCTTGTCGGCGATGTAATCGAGCGCCAGCCAGCCGCAGTTGTGCCGCGTGTTTTCATACTTTTTGTCGGGATTGCCCAAGCCGACTATCAGGTACTCGGCAGCGCCCGGCTTATTTCTTCCAAACATAATTTCCCTTTCGTGTTATGCGATATAGCCGCAAAGGCGGACTTTGCAAAAGTCCGCCTGTAACGCTTCTTTAATTATAAATAATTCCTTACGAAAAACCCGTCGAATCAGCTGAACGCCGCTGTAAAGGGCTTGTCGTTGTAGATTCTTGCGATAGCCTCCGCAAAAACGGGAGCGGTGGGGAGGATGGTGAACTTGTCGATCATCTTCTCCTCGGGAACGGGAATGGTGTCGAGCAGGATAACTTCCTTGATAGCGCTGTTCTTGATCCTCTCAACAGCGGGTCCCGACAGAACCGCGTGGGTAGCGCAGGCGTAAACCTCGGTAGCGCCGCCCTTTTCAACGATAGCGTTAGCCGCGTTGCAAAGTGTGCCGGCGGTGTCGATCATATCGTCAACAAGGATAACCTTTTTGCCCTTGGCGTCGCCGATGATATTCATAACCTCGCAAACGTTTGCCTTGGGTCTGCGCTTGTCAATAATTGCAAGACCTGTGTTGATTTTTGAAGCGAAGTTTCTTGAACGGGTTACAGAGCCTAAGTCGGGGGAAACAACGATGAAGTCGTCAAAGTTGCCGCCGATTTTTTCCTTCATGTGGTTAGCGAGGATGCCCGCGCCGTGAAGGTGGTCAACGGGAATGTTGAAAAAGCCCTGGATCTGGTTTGCGTGCAGGTCCATTGTCAAAACACGGTCGGCGCCCGCGGTAGTGATGATGTCCGCGCAGAGCTTTGCCGAAATCGGATCTCTCGCTTTAGCCTTTCTGTCCTGACGGGCGTAGCCGAAGTAGGGCATAACGGCGGTAATTCTTGCTGCGGAAGCGCGTTTCATGGCGTCTATCATGATAAGCATTTCCATCAGGTTGTCGTTGACGGGCGTGCAGGTCGACTGAACGATAAAGCAGTCGCTGCCGCGAACAGACTCGTGCAGTGAAACGGCGATCTCACCGTCCGAAAAATGAGTGCAGTCGCTTTTGCCGAGCGGAGTGCCCAGACAGCCCGCGATTCCCTGCGCTACGTCAACGTTAGAGTTGCCCGAGAAGATTTTGATGTCTTTTCCGTGAAAGTTCATTGTTGTTCTCCTTTTCCTGTTTCTCTGTAGCTTATATTAAAATTTTTTATAATGCAATTAGCAGTTATACCCCTTGGCTTTGGCGATTTGGTTGAGCTCTTCAAGCTGTTCAGGGTCGTTTGCCCCGAGCACCGCGTCGCTGCATTCGGCGGTAAAAGCGCCTACGGTCTTGCCCTCGCTGAGCAAAAGCTCGATAGCGTCGGGAAGGTAGTATTCGCCGGCGGCGTTGTCGGATTTGATTTTGTCGAGCACGCCTAAAAGCAGCTGACAGTCAAACCAGTAACCGCCCGAGTTTACCTCGTTTATCTTCAGAGTTTCCTCGTCGGCGTCCTTGTGCTCAACGATAGCTTTAAGGTTGCCGTTTTCATCGCGGACGATCCTTCCGTAGCCCGTCGCGTCGTCAAGCTTAGCCGAGATAACCGTGGCCGCGCAGCCCGCGCTTGTGTGCTGCTTAAGCGAATTACCGATGGTAACGCTTGTCATAAACGGCGCGTCGCCGTTTAAAATTACGACGTTGCCGTCGTGCTTTTTCAAAAAGTCCTTCGCCATCATAACGGCGTGGCCTGTGCCGAGGCGCTCTTTTTGATATACGCTCTCAACAGGGAAATCAAGCGTATCAAGATATTCCTCGATATATTCCTTATGGTATCCTTTTACAACGCAGATATCGTCGATACCCGACTGCTTAAGGGCAGAAATTACCCACCTGAGCATGGGTTTGCCAAGCACTAAAGACATGGGCTTTGGCTTGTCGGATTTCATTCGCTTACCCTCGCCGCCTGCCAGAATTATTGCGCAATTACTCATGTTATTCCTCACGATTTTCAAAAAATTAAAGCAAAAATGAGATAAATAGGGCTTTTTATACCCAATCATATTATCGCATAAAAAATAGAAATTTCAAGTCAATTTTTCAAAAAATACCCTTTTCATAGCAAATTAAACGATTTATACAATATTAATAAAATTTGCGTGTGTTTTTTATAAGAAAAAAATTGAAAAAAATTCCAAAAACATGTAGCTATTTTCTTCATTCTTTGGTATAATATTTGTTAGGCTTAGATATGTCGGCGGGCTTTAACGGTCAGCCACAGCCACTACAAAACTTATTATAGGAGGACTACCACTATGGCAAGAAAATGGGTTTACCTTTTCTCAGAAGGTAACGCAAACATGCGTGAGCTCCTCGGCGGTAAGGGCGCTAACCTTGCTGAAATGACCAGCATGGGACTTCCCGTACCCCAGGGCTTCACAATTACAACAGAAGCTTGTACTCAGTACTATGAGGACGGCAGAAAGATCAACGACGAGATTCAGGGTCAGATCAACGAGTACATCGTAAAGATGGAAGAAATCACCGGCAAAAAGTTCGGCGATAAAGAGAACCCCCTGCTCGTATCGGTTCGTTCAGGCGCAAGAGCTTCTATGCCCGGTATGATGGATACAATCCTCAACCTCGGTCTTAACGAGACTGTTGTCAACACCATCGCTGAGATGAGCGGCAACCCCCGTTGGGCTTGGGACTGCTACAGAAGATTCATCCAGATGTATTCCGACGTAGTTATGGAAGTTGGTAAGAAGTACTTTGAAGAGCTTATCGACCAGATGAAAGAGAAGAAGGGCGTTACTCAGGACGTAGAGCTTGACGCTGACGACCTTAAAGAGCTTGCTACCCAGTTTAAGGCTGAATACAAGGCTAAGATCGGCGCGGACTTCCCCGACGATCCCAAGGAGCAGCTGATGGGCGCTGTTATGGCTGTATTCCGTTCATGGGACAACCCCCGTGCAAACGTATACCGCCGCGACAACGATATCCCCTATTCATGGGGTACTGCCGTTAACGTACAGTCAATGGCATTCGGTAACATGGGCGACGACTGCGGTACAGGCGTTGCGTTCACCCGTGACCCCGCTACAGGCGAGAAGAAGCTGATGGGCGAGTTCCTTACAAACGCACAGGGCGAGGACGTTGTTGCAGGCGTTCGTACTCCTATGCCTATCGCTCAGATGGCTGAGAAATTCCCCGAGGCTTTCGCACAGTTCAAGGACGTATGCGCTACCCTCGAAAACCACTATAGAGACATGCAGGACATGGAGTTTACCGTTGAGCACGGCAAGCTTTACATGCTCCAGACCAGAAACGGTAAGAGAACCGCTCAGGCTGCTCTGAAGATCGCTTGCGACCTCGTTGACGAGGGCATGAGAACAGAGGAAGAGGCTGTTGCGATGATCGATCCCAGAAACCTCGACACCCTGCTCCATCCCCAGTTCGATACAGCTGCTCTTAAGGCTGCTACTCCTATCGGCAAGGGTCTCGGCGCTTCTCCCGGCGCGGCCTGCGGTAAGGTCGTGTTCACAGCCGAGGACGCTGAGGCTTGGAACGCAAGAGGCGAGAAGGTTGTTCTCGTTCGTCTTGAGACCTCTCCCGAGGACATCACAGGTATGAAGGCTTCTCAGGGTATTCTGACCGTTCGCGGCGGTATGACCTCTCACGCTGCCGTTGTTGCGCGCGGTATGGGTACCTGCTGTGTATCAGGCTGCGGCGACATCGCTATGGACGAGGAGAACAAGAAGTTCACACTCGCAGGCAAAGAGTTCCACGAGGGCGATTACCTCTCAATTGACGGTTCAACCGGTAACATCTACGACGGCGCTATCGCTACCAAGGACGCTGAAATCGCAGGCGAGTTCGGCAGAATCATGGCTTGGGCTGACAAGTTCAGAAAGCTTAAGGTTAGAACAAACGCCGACACACCCGCCGACGCTAAGAAGGCAAGAGAGCTGGGCGCTGAGGGTATCGGCCTTTGCCGTACCGAGCATATGTTCTTTGAAGAGGACAGAATTGCTGCGTTCCGTGAGATGATCTGCGCAGATACAGTTGAAGAGAGAGAAGCTGCTCTTGAGAAGATTCTGCCTTATCAGCAGGGCGACTTTAAGGCTCTTTATGAGGCTCTTGAGGGCTGCCCCGTTACCATCCGTTTCCTTGATCCGCCGCTCCACGAATTCGTTCCCACCGAGGAAGAGGACATTCAGAAGCTGGCTGACGCACAGGGCAAGAGCGTAGAGGACATCAAGGCTCTCATCGCTTCGCTCCACGAGTTCAACCCCATGATGGGTCACCGCGGCTGCCGTCTGGCTGTAACATATCCCGAAATCGCTAAGATGCAGACAAAAGCTGTTATCCGCGCTGCTATCGAGGTTCAGAAGGCTCACGCTGACTGGAACGTTAAGCCCGAAATCATGATTCCGCTGGTTTGCGAGATCAAAGAGCTTAAGTTCGTTAAGAAGGTTGTTGTTGAGACCGCCGACGCTGAAATCGCCGCTGCAGGCGTTGACCTCAAGTATGAGGTCGGTACCATGATCGAGATCCCCAGAGCTGCTCTTACAGCTGACGAAATCGCTACAGAGGCTGACTTCTTCTGCTTCGGTACCAACGACCTTACTCAGATGACCTTCGGCTTCAGCCGTGACGACGCAGGCAAGTTCCTGAACGCTTACTATGATACAAAGATCTTCGAGAACGATCCCTTCGCTAAGCTTGATCAGACAGGCGTTGGCAAGCTCATGGAGATGGCTCTTAAGCTCGGCAAGCCCGTTAATCCCAACCTCCACGTTGGTATCTGCGGCGAGCACGGCGGCGATCCCTCATCTGTAGAGTTCTGCCACAAGATCGGTCTTGACTATGTATCATGCTCACCCTTCCGTGTGCCGATTGCAAGACTGGCTGCTGCTCAGGCTGCTGTTAACGATAAATAAGCAAGCAACGGCAGCGTGATGCTGCACCCAACGCCGCCTTTGTAAAGCTCGGCTTTATCGGAAGTCACGGCGCAACGGCGGACTTGAAATTGGATAAATTACAAAAAATACTCCGTCTGTCTTTTGACAGGCGGAGTTTTTTGAGTATAGTGTATGTATCAAAAAACAGGGACACATTCAAATGGTGTGTCCCTGTTGAGCGTTTTATAAATATTTAGTAAACATAAACGGGCGTGCCGTAGTCGGTGTGCTCGTAGATGTATTTTACCTTTTCCAATGGGGTGTTTACACAGCCGTGCGAGCCGTTGCCCTTGTAGATCGTGCCGCCGAAGCTTGAGCGCCAGCTTGCGTCGTGGATACCGCAGCCGCCGTAGAAGCCCATCCAGTAATTAACAAATGAGGAATATCCGGGGCCTGTAAGCGTGGTGTCGAGCGCGCGCGAAGTCATGGTGAACTTGCCTGTGGGCGTATCGCACTCGCCGTCGGCGTTGCCTGTTACAACGTCGGTTTCAAGCGTAAGCTTGCCCTTTTCGTAGAACCACATATGCTGCTGCTTGATGCTTACTTCAACATAAGTGCCCGAACCGGCAACCGAGCTTTTGTGTGTGCTGTGGGTTTCATCCGATTCCTTGGCCGCTTTGATGTTCAGCGAGCTCCATGTGCCGTTAATGGTCTTTTTATCCATCTTCTTATACGACTGAACATGGAAGTAATAGGTTTCGCCCGCCTTGAGCTTCTCGGTGGAAAAAGAGGTATCTTCGGTAGTGCCGAGGAGCTTGTATTTGCCGTACTTGCCCTCTGCCATATAAATGTTATAGCCCGAAGCCAGTTTTTTATCTTTCCAGTAAAGGGTTATGCGGGTGTTGCTGCTTATAGCCATCAAGTCGGCGGGAGCGCTCAGTCCGCTTAAAAGGTCGATCGTCTTGCCTTTTTCGGAATAGTATTTTACGTTGTTAACCGTGCGGAAGGGAATAACTCTGTATGTATATAGCTCGCCTTCCTTTACGTCCTTATCCTCAAACTCGGTTGTGGTGCTGTTTACGGATTTGCAAAAAACAAACTCATTTCCGCTTGCCTTACAGGAGCGGTGAATGTCGTAGCCCGTAGCCTTGTCGGTCTTTGTCCAGATGATTTTAAGAACATCCGAGGAGCGTTCCGCCTGAATGCTCGGAACCTCGCCTGTCTTTGTCAAGACTTCGATCTCGGAAGCGGGACATTCGTAAATCACGCCGTCCTTTGAGGAATAAGCGGTGACTCTGAACTGATAACGTGTGGTGGGCGTCAATTTGTCAACAGTCGCCGTGGGTTTGTCTGCCTTAGCCGAAAGCGCGTACTCGCTGACCTTGTCGATATCGCGCATGTAGACGTAATAGCCGGTGGCGTCATCAACGGGATCCCATGTGAGTGTGATTTTTTGAGTTTCAACTTTTGAAGCTTTTATATTTGTTATGCCGCTGAGCATAGTAGAGTGCGGCCTGTCCTTTGACACGGAGGCGGATAAAGCGACATCATCGGATTTCAGGGAGTCGGAATCGCCGCGGTTGGCGGCGGCAAAAGAAACTACGGAAATACCCAGTACGATAACGATAACGCCGATAAGAACTGTCAGAGCTAACCTGCTCTTTCTCATATGAGTTCAATCCCCTTTTTCTTTTAATGGTTATAGGTTTACCGATATATTATAGCGTATTTTGTCACATTCTGTCAATTGTTAGCTAATACTAATATTAAAATTGTTTTTTTATCTATTTTTGACATATATTGCGTTTTATTCAACAACTGTCCTCAATCGGATAAAGCGCCGTTTTTAGCAGAGGCGCTATTGTTTGTCAATATGGTCGACTTTGGCAATAATATTCTTTTCGTCAATAAGCCCGACTTCCTCATGTCGGCTGTCGATCGATTCTCCGCGGTTATCTCCCAATACAAAAACCTTGCCGTCGGGAATATTATACGGTACCTCGTAGTTTTCACGAACGCCCGAAAACGTTGAGCCGATGATGTACTCCTCGCTTAGCTCGGCGCCGTCAATAACTATTCTGTCGTTTTCGTAGTCGAGCCACAAGGTCTGACCGCCCGTGGCGATAACGCGCCTGATCGAAACGTCGCCGCCGTATGGTATAACCACAATATCGCCCGTCTTGAGTGTGCCCTCAAGCTTGACGGAAGCGGCTTTGTCGCCGTCGGCTATGGTGTCGAGCATTGAATTGCCTTCCATGGTGTAGTAGGTGTAATTATCCTTGTGGAAAAAGGAAATAAAAATGATAGCGGCGGCAAAAATCACCGCCAGCGTAAGCAAAACGCCTTCAATAATGAAAAAGCGCTTGTTTTCTTTTTTTATTTCGTATTCTTCGGCTTCATCTATAAGTTCCTCGGCGCCCTCGTCATGCCATGAAACCCGGTATTGCTGCTCTTGGGGCTGCAAAGGTTCGGGATTTGCCTGAGGCTCGGGCATTTTGGGCTCGGGATTTTCGGGCTCGCTTTTTCGGGGATCATAATAAACGCGTGTTTTCGGAATAGGAATTGTTTTGGGGGCTTTGGGAGGTCTGCCGCAGTAGGGGCAGAATTTCAGCCCGTCCTCAAGCTCTTTTTTGCAGTGATTACATTTCATAGTTTAAACAGCTCCGTAAGCTTTGCTCCAATCAATTTCGGCTTTTGGGGGAACTTTGTATATGATAAAACTGTTTACCCGTGCTGTCGTATCCTTCAACGACAATTTTTGAGATCGAATAGCCGTTTTTTTCTACCTGAGATTCAATGTATTGGCTTATAACCGCCAGCCTTTGCATATATCCGCTGAATAACGAGGATTCTTCGCTTTCAGGTGTAGGAAGCTGCTCCTCCTCGTCCTCGGGAGTGTACTCGCCGAAGAAATAGTATTCGAGAAAGAGAGTATTGTCTTTTATATGGGGCTGATCCGGAGAGATCCCGTCCACGTTAATATCAAGGCTGTCAATAAAATCGAGCAGTGACTTTTTGGGCTTTGTTGCCGAGGTTGCGCCGCCGTCCGTTGAGGGCTGAGTAGAGTCTGACGCCTTCGTCGGGTTTTGGGTTGACGGCTGCTTGGTAGTCGGCTGAGCTGTTGTTGAAACGGCAGCGGGCAATGTGCTGTCGCTTTCGCCGCTGTTGTTGTTCCGTCCAAAAACAAGGATCGCGGCCAAAATACCGCCCGCAACAATAGCCGCGGTTATCATCATTGTTACCGTGCTTAGTTTTTTTGTGCGCGATTTGCGGTGGCTGCTTGAAACCGGCTGCCAACTGTAATCCATTGGCTCGCGCGAGGCTTCATCGCTGTTGACTTCCTTTGGCTCGGTTTGGTTCTCGGCATCGTTAATACTGTTAAAGCTGAGCATAGATATTGTTCCTTTGCTGAATGAAGATTCTGTCAGATAATCAGAATATATGGTTTTTTGTCGGAGTCAAGCTTCTTCAGATAAGACTGAAGCATTTTGCTGTTGATTGATATGTCGCCCGTTGTGGGAGTGCTTCCTGAGTGAACAAATTGGTTTATTCCGCTGCCGGCAGAGTCAAAGTCATACATGAAGCCGCAGCTGTAGTCGTCGGGGTCGTCAGACAGCCCCGAGAATGATTCGGAATCCATTTGAACCGTATCAAGTCCCGTATCGGGGGCTTCATCCTGATAGAACGCCGAAACAATGGGATAAAAGCCTTTTGAGGTCGCCTCGGAGCTTTCGCCTTCTTCACCTGGTTTGACAGTTCCCTCGGCGCCTACGTTTCCTTCGCAGGAAATGGAAGAGTCGATTTTCCACATGCCGCCGTCGATTTCAAAAAAGCATACGTCCGCCGAGCTGCCGTTTGATTTTACAACAACAAGCTGTTCGGCGCCTGAACCGGCAATGGTTTGAGGATCAATTCCGCCCTCCTTCAGGAAATCAATAAAAATCTGCGGAGCATTGTTGATATCGGGCAGTGTGTGCGCCGGCAAAGTGAAATCGGGAACGGTAGTCGGCCGGCTTGTCGGAGCGGAATCCGCGGTAGCGGCTCCTGCTGTGGATGATGACTCGGTAGCGGAGCTTGGCGTTTTTGGAGGATTCTTTTGCGAAGCCGGTTTGTTTGAAACGAAAAACATTACAGCGCCGCTTATTAACAGCACGACCGCAAGCGCCGTAATGATAATTCCGATTGTAGCGGTTGCGCTGTATTTGTTTTTCGGTGATGGATTATTTTTTGCGTGTTTCATTTTTTACCTCTGTAGTGTTTTTGGGCTCACAGAATTGTGCCGCCGCCCAGAACATAGTCGCCGTCATACAGAACAACCGCCTGCCCCTTTGAGATCGCGCGCTGGGGCTCGTCAAATACCACGCGGATCGTGCTGTCGTCAAGCTGATACACCGTTGCGGGCTGTTCCTTTTGGTTGTAGCGCACACGCGCCGAAACGCGCAGCGGCTGTTCGATTTTGTCAAAGGCAATAAGATTAAGGTAGTTTGCGAGCAGCTCCCTTGAGAAAAGCTCTGAATTGGGGCAGAGGATGACCTTGTTTTCTTCAAGATTCTTTTCCTTGACGTACATAGGCTGAGGCAGGGCGAGTCCCAGCCCTTTCCGCTGACCGACGGTGTAGCGGATTATTCCTCGGTGCTTTCCGAGAACGTTGCCGCTCTCGTCGACAAAATCACCCTCGGGATATATTTTTCCCGTGTATTCCTCAATAAAGCGGGCATAGTCGCCGTCGGGGACAAAGCAGATATCCTGACTGTCGTGTTTGCGCGCGTTAATAAAGCCCATTTCTTCGGCGAGAGCGCGAACCTGTTCCTTAGTCATTTCGCCTAAGGGAAAAACGGTTTTTGCGAGCTGCCGCTGAGTAAGCGAATACAGCACATAGCTCTGATCCTTGGTGATGTCGGGAGCCTTTTTAAGCAGATACCTGTTCTCGTTTTCGCTGTATTCAACCGACGCGTAGTGACCTGTCACAACGCAGTCAAAGCCGAGCTCCTCGGCGCGCTGAAAAAGCTTTCCGAATTTAATAAAGCGGTTGCAGTCGATGCAGGGATTTGGGGTAGCTCCCGTTTCATACGCGTCAATGAACCTGCCAATGACCTTTTCGTCAAATATATCTTTAAAATTGTAAACATAGTGGGGTATGCCCAGTTTTAAGCAGACGCTTCGGGCGTCCTCGGTGTCGTCAAGCGAGCAGCAGGTCTTTTCGGCCGCGCTCTCGTCATTGTCGAAGAGCTTTAGCGTGACTCCCGTGCAGTCATAGCCGCGCTTCATCATCAGGTACGCGGCTACCGAGCTGTCCACGCCGCCGCTCATTGCGATAAGTGCTTTTTTTGACATATCAGCCACCCAGACGGATCATTTCGTCAATGCATCGGCGCGCGTCGTTAATTGTGTTGTCGTCGAGAACGATTTCCTCGCCGCCTTTTCCGATAAGGCAGTTGTAAACGTCCATAAGCGTTGTCGCCTTCATGTGCGGACAGATAAGCTTAAGGCTGAGGACGTGGAACTTTTTGTCGGGACACATGTATTGAAGGTGCTCGGCAATGCTGATTTCGGTTCCTATAATAAATTCCTTTTTATCTGATTTCACGGCGTAGTCGATGATTCCCGAGGTTGAGCCTATATAATCTGCCTGCTCACACACGGCGGGCACGCATTCGGGGTGAACCAAAAGCTCTGCGTCAGGATAAAGCGCTTTGGCTTCGCGCGCTTCGTCGGGTGTTACGCTTGCGTGAATCGGACATCCGCCGTTGAGCAGCTTAATGTTTTTGTCGGGGCACATAGCCGCAACATGAGCGCCCAGATTGCAGTCGGGAATAAACAGGAGGTTCTTATTTTCAATATTATTAACTATCTTAACAGCCGACGATGATGTAACGCACACGTCGCAAATAGTCTTTAAATCGGCGGTGGTATTGACGTAAGCCACGACCGTGCAGTCGGGGCAGCTCTCTCTGACCTTTGCGACAGTCGCCTTGTCCATCTGATCCGCCATGTCGCAGCCCGCTGAGGGCGCCGAGAGTATTACGGTTTTGTCGGGAGAAAGGATTTTGCAGGTTTCCGCCATAAAGCGAACTCCGCAAAGGAGAATGGTTTTGCTTTCGACCTTTGTGGCGTCGACGCTCAGCTTATAGCTGTCGCCCGTAAAATCGGCGATTTCGCATATTTCGCGAGCTTGATAGCTGTGTGCGAGAATGCATATATCCTTTTCTTTTTTCAGCTTTAAGATCTCTTGCTGTAACTCGGAAATATTCATAACGGAAAAACAACCCTTTCGCAAAAATTATAGATATATTGATTATACAATTTTAGGAGGCTTTATGCAATAGAATCCGACATTTTTCTTTGCGATTTCTTTGGATTGCCATTTATTATTTCACAACGTAATTATAAAAAGCGCACATATTTCCTTCTGTTTTTGTATGTCTTTATGCTGCTTTTAATATAATGATACAAAAATCACTAAAAATTTTGTTGAAAACGAAAAATAATTTTTAAAAACTATTTACTTTTAGTACCCGGTATGATATAATTAGCTTGCAAAACATAGTATTGCTATATGCAGCTGTGTTCAATTTTTGTCAATCAGGAGGATAATTATGAAGAAATTTATTACAGTTATGATTGCAGTAATGATTATGGCTTTTTCAAGCGTATCTGCTTTTGCGCTCTCTGTTGATAGCCCTGTTCCTACAACAGAACCCGAGACTCAGGCAACTACAATTGTTCCTACTCCCGATGATGGCGGCAAGTCACCTAAGACCGGTTCAAGCGATATTTTTGCTTACATGATGATTGCTGCTTCCGTTATCGCTTGTGGTGTTGCTTCTGTTGCCCTTGTAAAGACCGCAAAGAAAAACTAATTAAGCAATCACTAAAGCCTCTGCTTTTGCAGAGGCTTTTTAATTTATAGGAAACTGCTTTGTTTTGACCCCGCCGTTCCACAGGTGTTTCCGTTTAAAACGAGGCTTTCAAAAGGCGGGATTGGGTGCAGCGTCACGCTGCTTTTTTACTTTTGCCGCAGCATAAAATATGGCTTGACTTCACAGAAAATTCAGAAAACAAACACACAAAAATCGGCAATCCAAAGGCAAAAGGCATTGACAATATTGGCCTTCAATGGTACAATCTTTGATATGTGGTGATGAATTTATGAATGATAATAAGAAAAAGAAAAGAATACTGATAATCGTTATAGCCGTATTCGGCGTTATCTGTTTATGCTCCGCCGGATATCTTATAGGCAAAGAGGTTGGAATCTTTAAAACAGGCCAGACTTATAACGACGTCCGCGAATCCTACGCGCCTAATCTTCCTATCGGAACAACGAGTGACAACGAAGAGCAAAACGAGAATCTGCGGTCGTCTTACGCGCCGGATCTAACTAAGCCCTCGAACGGACTAACTGCGCCGCCTTTGGACGATGCGGTTGATTTTGACGGGCTCAGGTCGCAGAATTCGGATGTTTACGCATGGATATATATTCCCGATACAAACGTTTCGCTGCCCGTTTTGCAGAGCAGTGAGGACGATAATTTTTATTTGGATCATGATGTATATAAAAACTACAGTTTCCCGGGCGCTATTTATTCCCAGTCGAAAAACAAAAAGGACTTTTCAGACAGAGTAACGCTGCTTTACGGCCACAATATGCTGAACGGCTCTATGTTTGCCACTTTGTATAAGTTTGCCGATAAGGACTTTTTTGATTCACATAAATACATGTATATTTATACGCCCGACAGAAGATTGACATATGAGGTTGTATGCGCGCATGAATATGACGACAGACATATCCTCAATTCGTTCAATTTTGCGGATGACAGCGTTTTCAGCGACTGGCTTTCTTCAATGAAGAACCCATATTCGGTAACCAGCAATGTCAGAGAAGACTCTAAACTTGATTTAAACAGCAAAGTATTAGTTCTGAGCACATGTACAAACAGTGGCGACGGACGTTTTCTTGTACAAGGAGTATTGGTAAGTGATGAAAAGACTAACGGATGACGCCTACTCTCAGGAGAACGGCATAATCAATCAGGATGAAGATTTACTTGAGTCGGACTCCGGAATAACCGGGGACGCCGAAGCGGCAGCGGATTCCGCGCCGGAAAACGGCGGATCGGAAATAACCGAGGAATTTGTTTTTTCTACAAGGTCGGCTAAGGATTCGCCGAGCAAATCATCCGGAAATACAAAAATGGTCACCTCGGATGATATGTCGGATTACAAATTTCTAAAGCGTAGATCCACGGGATCGCATCATTCGGGCGGTTCACGCCGTTCAAGCAGTTCCCATCACTCAAGTGATTCAACAAATGAAACGGACAGTTTATATATCGCGGCAAGCACGCGCAGTTCGAGCGGCTCGCACCACTCAAGCGGTTCGCACCATCATCATAAAAAGAAGATGAAGACGTGGAAAAAGGTGCTGATTATTGTTGTAAGCGCGATACTGGCCATAGCTATTTGTATGGTCACCGTTTTGCAGATATTATGGCTCAACGGCAGAAGTTCCTTTTTTGACGTTGTTTTAGATATGTCTGTTCCGGATACAGTTTCCGCCGAGGTTCAGGATAACGGTAAATATATAGTTTACAAGGGCGAAAAATACAAGTATAACAAAGAGGTCACCAACATTCTGTTCATGGGTGTTGACAAGCGCTCAATAGATTCCAAAAAAGAAGAGGGAACAGGCGGTCAGGCTGATACGATCGTGATGATCGCTATGAATATGAAGGATCACGTTATGAATCTGATCGCACTTCCGCGTGATACCGTAACGGACGTCGCGGTTTACACTCAAGACATGCACTATAACGGCATGAAGAAGCTTCAGGTTTGCCTTGCTTACGCTTACGGCGACGGAAAGTCTTCAAGCTGTGAAAACACGGTGTCAGCGGTTAAAAAAATATTCTATAATGTTCCTATCAACACATACTTCGCACTTGACCTTGACGGTATTGCCGAGGTAAACGACGCCGTTGGCGGCGTTACCGTTGTATCGCCGGAAACTATCGGCCAGTTTAACGAGGGTGAAAGCTATCACCTTGAAGGCAGCCAGGCGGAAAGATTTGTAAGAGACAGAACAAAAACCGAGGTCGGCGCAAGTATGAAGCGTCTTGACAGGCAAAAAGTTTACGCCAGAAGCTTTATGTCGACGATGACGTCGGCAATCAAAAAGGATATCACAAAGGCTGTTTCTGTATATAACGAAACCGCGCCGTATTCCTGCACAAACCTCAATGCCGCTAAGGTAACGTATCTTGCGACTGAGTTTGTCGCGGGCAAGGGCATGTCCTCGCAGATTTCAAGCGTGCCCGGCAAGATTTCTCTTGACGAGTCAACGGGACTTGCGCGTTATGATATCGACCAGGAAAAATTCTTTGAATTGTTCCTCAGCGTTTATTATGAAAAAGTAAATAAATAAAATTACAGCCCGTCGCTTTTGGTGACGGGCTGTTTTCTATATCAGGGGCTGGTCAAATTCGTAAAGAGCCTCGTTGATTTGAAATTTATCGTATATTCCGTTTTTGATAAAGTATTCAACAATAATATCCGCCTTGTTGCTGTGCGACAGCGCGTAGCCTGCCTTCATCAGCATATCGCGCGTTTCATCAAGGCTCAGCTCAAGCGCCAGCGCGAACGAGATTACCGTCGGCTTGGCTGGGCGGTAGTCGCGGCGGCTGCGTATTTTTGAAAACAGCTTTCGGTCTATCTGCGCTTTTTTATAGCACTGGGCGTCGGTCATGTGATTTTCGTCAATTTTTCGGAACAACATTTCGGAAAAGCTTTCGTCCATGTGATCAAGCGCGTCATTTAGCGAGACTGCGGCATACGGAGCAGAGTCGCTTTGAACGGATTTTTCATTAACGCGCCTTCCCCTGCGCGGTTCGGCTGTTTGGGGAGCGCGCATTGCACCGGCAAAGCCGGCGCTGTCATCAAGCGGCGCGCGTTCCTCGCACTCAACAGACTGCGGATAACACAAGTCAATATATCGTTTTAAATCTATCAGCGTTTCGGCGCTGATTTTTTTATGTCCTTTAAAAAACATACCGTCACCTCATAAAAAGAGTATATCATTTTTTTGACTTACAGTATAATGAAATATTGCTATAATACACGCAAATCGCGCTATTTTGAATTTTTTTCAAATTATTTTTTAAAAAATTGCATAGTTGCATGCATTTTTTCGAGTTTTGGAAGGTATAGTGAGAGGACTTGTTAAAGCCTGTCCTCTCACGCGGAGGTGAAGTAAATAAAAAATAAACTGAAACCGAAAGAAAAACTGTTTTGCAGCTACTTTGTCTGCACGGGCAGCGCCGAGGATTCGGCAAAGCGCGCGGGCTATAAAAAGAACTGCAGGCTTGCAGGCGAAAGGCTCCTCTGTGAGGAAAGGATCCTGGACGAGCTGGAGCGGCTTACAGCGCTGAGAAGGCGCGTTCTGCCTCAGCTTGCGGCGGCAGGCTATTATCGGATGGCGTTCGGAGGAATCTCGGACGCTCTGAAGCTGCTCTATACGGAGCGCCCAAGCGATGAACAGCTCAGCGAAATGGACTTGTTTATGATTTCGGAAATCAAAAAGCCAAAGGACGGAATGTTGGAGATCAAGTTTTTTGACCGCCTGAAAGCATTGGACAAGCTTGGCTGTCAGCAGGAGAACAGCTCGGGTGTGTCGGGGCTGTTCGACGCGATCGGCAGGGGAGCGAAAACGCTCGGGAGTGACGGAGATGATTAAGACGTTTTCAAAAAAGCAGCTCAGGGCGATGAGCTGGTGGCACGAAAACTCGCCCGACTACACGCGCGACGCTGTTATCTGCGACGGAGCGGTGCGAAGCGGAAAAACTTTCTGCATGTCGCTTTCGTTTGTTCTATGGTCATTTTACGCGTTTAACGGAGGCGACTTCGGGCTGTGCGGCAAAACGATCCGCTCGCTGCGCAGGAACATGGTAACGCCTATTATTCCGCTGCTTAAGCGGCTTGGCTTTGAGTGCGATGAAAAAATAAGCGAAAACAGCCTTACCGTCAGCTTCGGCGGCAGAAAAAACCGCTTCTATCTGTTTGGAGGAAAGGACGAGGGCTCGGCGGCGCTGATCCAGGGAGTTACGCTTTCGGGCGTGATGTTTGACGAGGTGGCACTAATGCCTCGCTCGTTTGTTGAGCAAGCTATGGCTCGCTGCTCGGTTTCGGGCTCTCGGTTCTGGTTCAACTGCAACCCCGAGCACCCCGAACACTGGTTCTACCGCGAATGGATTTTGCAGGCGGAGCGCAAAAACGCCCTATACCTGCACTTTACAATGGACGATAACCCCTCGCTGAGCGACATGGTAAAGCGCCGCTACGAAAACCTTTACTCGGGCGCGTTTTACGACCGCTTTGTCCGAGGAAAATGGGTTGCTGTGTACGGCGCGGTTTATCCGATGATGGCTCAGGAAAAAAAGTACTGCGAATGTCCGCAGGGAGAATTTGACGACTGCTGCGTTTCCTGCGATTACGGAACCGTAAACCCAACCTCAATGGGGCTTTGGGGAAGAAATGACGGCGTGTGGTACAGAATCGACGAGTACTATTTTGACTCGCGCAAAGAGGGCTTTCAAAAGACCGACGAGGAGCATTACGCGGCTCTTAAAACCCTTGCGGGCACGCGAAAAATCAGGCAGGTTATAGTTGACCCGTCGGCGGCAAGCTTTATTGAGGTAATCCGCCGCCACGGGGAGTTCAGAGTAACGCCTGCCAAAAACAATGTTGTCGACGGAATAAGAAAGGTGTCGGGTGCGCTTAAAGAGGGCAAAATACGTATTTGCTCAAACTGCCGAGACGCTCGGCGCGAGTTTCAGCTCTACCGCTGGGATTCAGCTCGGCGCGACGACGCTCCCGTAAAGGAGAACGACCACGCCATGGATGACATCAGATATTTTGTGACAACAGCAATGGACAACGGCGGCTTTAAGGTAATTGCCGCCGAAAGATAGGAGGAAAGAAATGTTTGGCAGAAAAAAACGTCCCGCGCAAACTTCGGTTATTACGACAGCTCAGACCGTGCCGCGTGATTTTTGCTCGGAATGGCTGCCGCTTGCGGCTTCCGCCCAGACAGCGGCGGAGCGCAGACTGTACGCCTCAATAAAAGAGGCAGTGCCGTTAATCGACGCGGCAATCGGGAAAATTGTCAGACTGATAGGAAAATTCCGCATTAAGGCTGACAATCCGCTCGCCCAGAAAACAGCCGACTTATTTGTGCGCGACGTGCGAGTAAACGGCTCGTCCGCGGGGCTTGGGGCGTTTATAAGCGAGTATCTTGACAGCCTGCTGACCTACGGCGAGGCTGTCGGCGAAATGCTGCTTGACGAGAGCCAAAGCGGTGTGTGCGCTCTCTATAACGCAAGTCTTAAGGACGTCAGTATCCGGGCGGGAGCGTCTCCGATGGAGCTTGTTGTGTGCAGCCGCGGCTTAGGGCTTAACCGCCCCGTTGAAAATCAGGAGCTGGTTCTGGCGACGCTTTTCAGGCAAAAGAGCGGAACCGTGCGCGGAACCTCGCTGCTTGAGGGGCTTCCCGCGATAAGCGGAATACTGACGCGCATTTTTAAGGCTGTAAAAACCAACTGGGAGCGTGCGGGCGACATGCGCTTTGCCGTTACCTACGACCCCAAGGACGGCGGCTTCAGCGAGGAAAACGCGCGTCAGATCGCAAGCGAGTGGAAGCAGGCAATGCGCAGCGACAGGGTTTGCGACTTTGTTGCGGCCGGCGACGTCAGCATTAAGGTAATCGGCTCCGAGGCGCATATGCCCGACTGCGAGGTGCCCGTTAGGATAATGCTTGAGCAGCTTGTGGCAAAGATAGGTATCCCGCCGTTTTTACTGGGGCTCTCTTGGTCGAGCACCGAGCGCATGAGCGCTCAGCAGGCGGACATACTTACAAGCGAGCTTGAATATTACCGCGCGGCTGTTGAGCCTGTGATCAGAAAAATTGTGACCGCGCACTTAAGGCTTGCGGGCGTTCACGGAGGCTTTGAAATTGAATGGAACGACATCAATCTGCAGGATGCTGTTGAGCTGTCGCAGGCGCGGCTTAACAACGCGCGCGCAATGCAGATAGAAAAGGAAAACGGTTTGGAGGGATATGATGAATTCTGACACTGTTACAAAAGCGGCGTATATAGGCGGCGACGCGGGAGAAGTGACCGCCGCCGAGCTTGAGCTTATCAACGCCTATACCCGAAAGCCGCTTAAGGCTGACGAGGTATATGTGTTTTCGGTGGTGCTGTGCGACAACGACGTCGACCGCGACGACGAGCGCTTTACCGTTGAATCGCTGTTTGTGCTTGAAAAGCTGTTTGTCGGCAAAACGGGCATATTTGACCATAACCCCAGCGCAAAAAACCAGACGGCAAGGATTTTCTCCTGCGCCGCCGAGAGCATACCCGCGCGCAAAACGGCTACGGGCGACGATTATTTCCGCCTTAAGGCGAGGGCATATATGCCCGTTTCAGACGACAACCGCGCTCTGCGTGAAGCAATCGACAGCGGAATTGTCAAGGAGGTAAGCGTGGGCTGCGCGGTCAAGCATACGCTGTGCAGCATTTGCGGCAAGGAAATTGCCGCCTGCACTCATCAAAAAGGAGAGCGTTACGGCGGCAGGCTGTGCTGCGGCGAGCTTTGCGAGCCGATTGACGCGTATGAATGGAGCTTTGTCGCGGTACCCGCGCAAAGGGAAGCGGGCGTGACAAAAGCCGCTTTAGGAAAGGAAGAAACTATGGACAACATTTTAAAAAAGCTTGAAAACAAAGAGAGCTTTACGCTCAGCTCAGGCGACTGCGAAAAGCTGATGAGCTACATAGCGGAGCTTAAAAATTCGGCTAAGGACGGCGTGTATTTCCGCGACAGCCTGACCGCCGAGGTGCTCAGGCTATCGGCGGCGGTGCAGCCCGATATAACACGCGAAACCATGGAGAGCATTGCAAAAACCATGAGCGTGGCTCAGCTTAAGGAGTTTAAGGACGCTTTTGAAAAGCAGAAAGCCAAGGCGTATTCGCCCAAGCCGCAGCTTAGCCCTAACAAAACTAAAACAAACACCGAATCATTCGGACAGTTCACTATTTAACGGAGGTATTTTATGAACGTAAATTTTAACGGATATGGAGAAAACGTATTGACATTTATCGCGGACAGCAGCCTTACCGAAACAGGCGTGCCCGTAAAAATCAGCGATGACGGAACTGTGGCAAATTGCGGAGCCAATGAAAACTTCTGCGGTATCTGCGTCGGCCTGCGCAACGGCTATGCGGCTGTTCAGCTCGCAGGCTATGTAAGAGTTTCCGCAGCGGCTAAAATCGATGCAGGCTACAGAAAGCTTGCCGCCAGCAGCAACGGCCGAGTCGCTGTAAATTCCTCGGGCAGAGAGCTGCTTGTTGTAGATTCCACCGCTACAGAAGCGGGAATTATTCTTTAATTTCAGGAGGTAAATAATATGGCTAATTTTGAGAATATTACTATTGAAAAGGGTATGTACCAGGGCAAGGGCAGCCTTACCGACGTGCTTGAGCGCCTTGACCCCTCGGAAAACTACGAGGGCACCTCGCTTGAAGGGCTCGACGCTTTTTCGCGCCAGCTTAAAAGATATGACATCAAGGTGAGCGGCAGAGGCAGCGACTGCGTCGAAAAGTTCTTCCAGAGCTCAAACTCCGCAGCGCTGTTCCCTGAATATGTAAGCCGCGCCGTGCGCCAGGGCATGGAGCGCGCCGATATTCTGTCCAATATCGTTGCGACCGTTACAGATATTGACGGCATGGATTACCGCAGCATCGTGTCCGACGCTGCCGAGGACGACAAGACCTTGAAAATCGTGGGCGAGGGCGCGGTTATTCCGCAGACCAGAGTCAAGACAAGAGAGAACCTTGTAAAGCTGCACAAGCGCGGCAGAATGCTTGTTGCGTCCTATGAGGCGCTCAGATTCCAGCGCCTTGACCTTTTTACCGTTACGCTCAACCAGATCGGCGCGTACATCGCCAGAGCGCAGCTCAAGGATGCAATCGACGTGCTTATCAACGGCGACGGCAACAACAACGCCGCGGCTAATGTGGCTGTTACCACAAGCGGTACACTCAGCTACGGCGACCTTGTAAAGCTTTGGGCAAACCTGAGCCCCTATGAGCTGAACACGATCCTCGCGCCAACTCAGGAAATGCAGAAGATTCTTGAGATGACTCAGATGCAGGACGCCAAGGCCGGCCTTGACTTCCAGGGCACAGGCAAAATGATTACTCCGCTGGGCGCTTCGCTTCTTCATGCTCCCGAGATGACATCGGGCACAATTATCGGTCTTGATAAAAACTGTGCGCTCGAGATGGTACAGGCGGGCGGTGTTGTTACCGATTACGACAAGCTTATCGACCGTCAGCTTGAGCGCGCCGCTATTACCTGCACCGCGGGCTTCTCTAAGATCTTTACCGAAGCTGCCAAGACGCTGTCTTAAGAAACGGAGGTAAGTGCTTGAACATTGCGAATGTTACCGCTCGCTTTGCCGTGCTTGCCGAAATTGACAGCGCCGATACCGCTCGCTTCAGTCCGCTTATTGAGGAGGCGTGCCGCTATGTGCAGTCGCTGTGCGTGATCGGTCAGCCCGACAGCGGCCAGACTGCGCGGCTTGAAATGCTCAGCGCGGTTTACGCGTTCAGATTATACGGACTTTTAGGAGAGAATCAGCTTACCCAGTTTGTAGCGGGTGACGTCAGGCTGACGTCATCCGCCGACGGACTGAAGCGCGCTGAACGGCTTTGGAAGGAATTGGCAAAAAGCAGCGCGGATTTAATCCGCACGGACGAATTTATTTTTGGCAGGGTGATTTAATGAGTTTACTTAGCTGTGTAGACAGAGAAATCGGCCGTTACGGCTCAAGCGTAACAATCGACCAGGGCGGCGATAAAATCAGCACAAAAGCGTTTTTAGAGCCGCTTCGCTACCGCAATAAAATCTATATCGGTGGCGAATACCGTACGCTCGGCTTTTTGCGGCGTGAAAAATACCTTTATGTCGGAAAGTCGGTTCACCGTTTGGTTGAGAATAAATCCGTCATAGAAACGCAGGGCAATAAATATATTGTAAAAAGATGCGAAACCTATTTCGTCAAGGACACGCCCGTTTATGAATGGGCAATTTTGGTGCCCTACGGCGAAGAAAGGGAGGATGACTATGACACAGATACGCCGGCATATGGACCGGCTGATTATCAGGCTTAAGCAGCGCGCGGCTTTTACAGGCGTAAGGTTTGTGCGCGAGTACGGCAACGACAGTATGGAAACCCCTGTGCGCGGACATATAGCGGTTGTCGGAATTACAAAAACCGAGCGCCAAAAGGGATATATCGGCGGCTATTTGTCCTCGTCCGTAAAGGGAGAAACCTACGGCGCGCAGGTCGAGATACGCGTTTACGCGCCCGCCGATGAAAACGGAAGCGGCCTGTCCGAGCTTGTCTGCGAGCTTATGAGCGGACTTGAGGAAGCCGACGAGGAAAGGGTAGTAAGCGATATTACGGCATCGTCTATTGAGTTTGACCCCGACGTTAACGCGATTTTCAGAAAGGTTGAGTTCTCAATGGAATTCTGCCTTTGCGAGGAGGGGTAAGGTTGGAGTTTTATTTTGAAAACAGCGCCGACCTTATCATCAGAGTCGACGGCGACATTCTCGGCGGCGTAACCTATTTTAAAAGAACCGTTAAAAACGACGCGGATCATATATATCAGTTCCTTACGGACAAGCCTGTTGCAAGCATTCCGCGCCGAAAATACAGGCTTGAATTTAAACTGCGCTGCTCCGGAGGCTGCGTGTTTGACAATGAAATACACACCATAACCGTAAGCGGCGGCGACAAAACAGAAGCATATACAAACTGCGTTGTGAAAGAGTGCGTGTGCACGGCGCATCCCGAGGGCGCGCTGGAATATTCCGCCGCGGTTGAGGCTGAGGAGAGGAGCGTTGCGAGTGAATGAGGCAATAATCGCGATTGCCGAGGAGGAAACGGCTGAAAACTACAACTCGCTAAGCGAGCGGCTTGAGCTTGAAAGCATCCGCTACAGCAGGGCGCTGCCCGAGGAAGAGGAGGCAAAATCACGATGAATCTTATACCTATGCGGTTTAAGGGTGTTGAGTGGCACCATAATCCGCGCGAGATAACTTTTGAATGCGCAAAGCAGATAAACGAGCTCCACGCCCCTTACGGAAGGTCTTACATACAAAACACTGGGCGAAGAAACATGCTTATCAAGGGCGAGGGCGAGCTTTACGGCGCGGACTGCACCGAACAGTTTAAAAGGCTTTTTGAGCTGTTTAAAAGCGGCGGCAGCGGTGTGCTGGCTATTCCAAAGCTGGGAACGGTTCACGCCGTTTTTGAAAGCCTGAAAATCAAGGGCAGCCCAAAGCCCGACGTGCTGACATACAGCTTTGTTTTCCGTGAGGTTATGGAGCGAGAGGTGAGGGACAAGCTGACAAGCTACACTCCTTCCGACGGCGAAACTCTTTGGGATGTTTCCTACCGCTTTGATATTGTTATAGACAGGCTGGTAGCGCTTAATCCCGATATAAAGCGCCCCGATGAAAACCTCGGCGGAAGGGCGGTGGCGCTGTGCTGACGTTTAAGCTGAAAAGCGGAAAGGGCGAAACCGCGCTTGAAAAGGTCATTACAATTTCATATGACTGCGATTTAAGCGTGCCTGCCGACAGCCTGATTATCACCTGCCCCTATGACGGCGAGGTCAGAAAAAACGCCGATGTTATTTGCGCGTATGATGAGGATAGGCTTTTGTTCGCGGGGCAGATAGACAGCGTTGTCACGGTCAAGCGTGCCAAAGGGGTTATTCTAAAGCTCAGCGCAAGAAGCCCCGCCGGAAAGCTGCTCGACAACGAGGCTGAGCCCGTGACATATTTTAACCCGACTGCATCCCTGATTGAAAACAGGCACCTGCGCCCGTTCGGGATAAAGCTTTCCGAAAAGGATTATGTTCCGTATTACGGCATGCTTAAAATCGACAAGGGAATGTCGCACTGGCGCGTTTTGCAGCGCTTCTGCCGTTACCGCTACAACAGCGAGCCGCGAGTGTCGGGCGACGGAAAAGCGTACCTTAAGGGCAGTCCCGCCGCGGGCAGAGTAAACTTTTCGGATAACGGCGAGGGTATAAGCTACACCTCGCTTAAGGAGAACAGGCGCAGGCACGCGCTGATTTCGGAAATCAGGCTGAAATTTCAGCAGACAAACACCTACAGCTCGGTGATAAAAAACACAAATCCCGAGACGAAATCGCTTACGCGTGTTCGCTATGTAAACGCGGCGGCGGACAAAACTACGCTCCAAACAGCCGATAAAATGTTTGAAAACAGCAACAGGGACAGCTACGCTTTAGAGCTTACCTGCAAGGGCTGCCTTACGGGTATTTTGGGTTGCGCTGCCTCGGTGAATGACAGTGTGTTTGGAGAGATAAGCGGACTTACGGTCAGAAAGGTCAGCTATTCCGCCGACAGTCGCGGCGAGAGCAGCGTTATTTTATTGGAAAAGGAGAATTTTGATGTGGCTGATGAATTACATAACTAATCATTCCATGACGTCGCCCGAGGCGGCAAAGGGCGAAACGAACACAGGCGGCGCGGGAGGAACGGCGGTCGCTTCATCCTCCGAGCACAAGGCACTTGAAATGTGTTTTCCGTACGGGATCTTCAGCGTTGCGCCGTCGGGCGAGCGCGCGGTAGTGCTTCCGCTTGAGGACGGCGAGGTAGGGCTTGGCGTCCTCAAAAAAGCGGCGGGGCTTCAGGAGGGAGAAATAATGCTCTACTCCAAGGGCGGCGCTTCGATAGTGCTCAAAAACGACGGAAGAGTATTGATAAACGGCGAGGAGGTCGTGCATGGTTGACGCAAGACTAAAAAACGGCGACCTTGCCGCCGACAGCGCAGGAAACGTTGAAACAATATGTGGTATCGACGCTTTGTTTCAGCGCGCGCTGATCTGCCTTAAAGTGCCGCTCGGCAGCTTTATATATGACAGGGAGCTCGGCGCGCCGCACTCGGATTCCGACGCACAGAGGGCTGAGCTTATGCTCGGCGAGGCGCTTGCAAAGTATCCCGGAACAAGCGTAAAAGTGCTTTCCGTAACAGGCGAAAACGCAAGACTTGAAATTACTGTTAACGGCGAAAGCCGAATAGAGGAGGTGCGCCTATTTGGAGACGTATAACGAAATATATCAAAGAATGAAAAACAGCTACACCCAAAACAGCGGCGAGGATTTTGACGAGAGCGGCGATATTGCGATCCGCATGAAGGTTCTCGCGGGTGAGATATACAATTTGCAGACAAGCCTTGAATGGATGAGGCGCCAGCTCTTTCCATCAACCGCGTCGGGCGTTTTTCTCGACCGCTTTGCCGAGCAGCGCGGTCTGACGCGAAGGGCGGCGGAAAAAGCGCGCGGTCAGCTGGAGTTCAGGGTAAACGAAACGCGGACTACGGCTATTGTAATACCCGAAGGAACTGTAGTTTCGACCGACGACGAAAGCCCGGTAAGAGTATATACAACCGAGGACAGCCAAATCGAGCCGGGTACATACTCGGTTTTGGTTCCTGCGGAAGCCGAAATTGCGGGTTACCGCGGAAATATTTACGCGCACTCGGCGGTCGTGCCGGTAAGCGTGCCGTCTGATATTGACGTTTTAAGCAACCCGAGCATGTTTACGGGCGGCGCCGACGAGGAGAGCGACACTACTCTTAGGGCGCGTATCCGCGACAGCTATGTGAGCATGCCCAACGGAATGAACGCCGCTTATTATATTGAGCTTGCCAAATCCGTAGACGGTATCTCAAAGGCGGGCGTAATGGCGAGAGCAAGGGGTGCGGGCACGCTTAATATATATGTTGCGAGAACCGATGGAACCGTCACCGACGCTCAGCTTGTTGCGGTGCAGAACCTGATAGATGACAACCGCGAGCTTAACGTTGACGCCGTTGTTACGCGCGCCGTCAGCGAATCGTACGATATGATAGTGACCGTGACGCCGATGGAGGGCTTTACAAACGCCGAAATAGTAACAATGTGTACCGACGCGTTTGAGGACTACGTAAATACCATACCGCTTGGCGGAAGGCTTTATCTGTCGCGGCTCGGCAAGTATCTGCTCGATACGGGCTGCATCAAGACATATGTGTTTGACCCGTCAATGGCGGACATGACCATTCCCGCTTCAACTTTTTTTGAAACGGGCGATGTGACGGTGCAGGTGGTATGATGAGCAGCTACGCTTCAATGAAAAACAAGCTGCTCCCTCTGGGACTATACGGCTTTGCCGAGGGCAGCGTTACGGATAAAGAGCTGACCGCGTACGCGGCAGCGCTTGACCCGCTGTTTGACGAAATGGACGAGATGATAAAAGAGGGGTTTATTTCCACAGCCGAGAGCAACGGGCTCAGCGAGCGTGAAAAATTTATCGACCGTGAAAAGCCGCAGCTGACAATCGCAAGAAGGAGGGAGCTTTTGATAAATCAGGAAAAGGCGGTTTTATGGGACGGAACCGCTGCCGGCTTCAACCGCTTTTTGAGCGGCTGCGGCCTGACAGATTTCAGAGTGGACGAATTCCCCACAAGGCAAAGGGTAGCGATATATATTAACGACGACCTAAACGAGGGCGAAAAAAGCCTTATTGGAAACAAAATAGCTCACGCAGCGCCAATCCATTTGAATGTGCAGGTTTATTACAGAACATGATTGCAGGCTTACGATGATGTTGACTTATTGTAGAAAAATATTAAAAGTGTTGACTTTTTTTGCTTATTATGCTATTGTAATAGTATATACCCCAATATTTGACGGCAAAAAAGAAGCAAGAATGTATATATCTTGAAGCTTTTCTGCCAAGTTCCCAAAGCAGACTATCCAAAAGCCCCGAAAAACCCATTTTATATTACTGTAAAGGAGAAGTATGAAAAAGCTAAAATATATTTTCGCGGTACTCCTATCGCTTGTGTTATGTACGCAGGCGCTGACAGCTTTTGCCGTAACCGAATACAGCGACGGCACCTATACCGTGGTAAAAACAAATAATAACAACGTACTGATTACCGAATGCAATCTTACAGATGAGTATATCGAGATTCCCGAGTATGTTCTGGGTTACCCTGTTGCCGGGGTGGACGAATTTGCATTTTTCTCATGCAGCTATCTTACTGAGGCAGTATTGCCGCCTGCCGCAACAACAATCGGCGATTACGCTTTTGGCGATAACGAAAACCTGCAGTATGTTACAATTCCGCGCTGGTGTGATAATATAGCGGACACCGCCTTTTGGAACTGTCCTGAAGTGACAATCCGCTGTTGGTACGGCACCTCGGCGTATGAGTACGCGCTTGAGAACAATATTACGTGCATGCTGATGGACGATGCTGTTCTGGGCGACGCAAACAACGACGGAGCGCTGAGCATCAGCGATGTAACAGCTATCCAGCGCCATGTCGCCGAAATGCAGCAGCTTGAGGGACTCAGATTTTTAGCCGGCGATGTTGACCAGGACGGTGAGGTCGCGATTTCCGACGCGACGGCATTGCAGATGTTTTTTGCCGAATACAAAACCGAGTTTCCTATAGGCGGAGCCATTATTATTGAAAGAATTGAGGACTAATTAAAAGCTTTCTGATTGATAAATGCCAAGAAAGTTGCCCCCGTAAATTTCAAGGCGCAGCAGTCAACAAACTGCTGCGCCTTTGAATTAATGTCTTTAGACAGTGCCGCTCAAAGAGCGGCACAAACGAGCACCCGCTATGCGGGTGCTCGTCGAAAGCAGTGCAAAAAATTTCCCAGTCTGATAGAATAAGGATGTTCGAACCTTATAAAAGTCAGAAAGGAGAATTTAATCGCAAATCAATATAATAGTTTGTCGCACACAAAATGGCTATGTAAGTATCACATAGTAATAGTACCGAAGTATAGACGAAAAATAATCTACAATCAGTACAGAGCGGACTTAAGAGAAATAATAAGAACTTTGTGTAAGTACAAAGGTTTGAAAATACTGGAAGGACATATGATGCCTGACGATGTACATCTGCTTTTAAGTATATCACCAAAAACCAGTGTGTCAAGTTTTATGGGATATTTGAAAGGCAAAAGTGCATTAATGATGTTTGATAAACACGCAAACTTGAAGCATAAATTTGGCAACAGACATTTTTGGGCAGAAGGGTATTATGTATCGACAGTAGGACTTAATGAATCAACAATAAGGAAATACATACAAGACCAAGAGAAAGCAAATATAGCGTTGGATAAATTAAGCGTAAAAGAATACGAAGATCCCTTCACCAAGTAACCCTTCAGGGGTAGCCAAAGAGGCAAAAGCAATAAGGTTTGAACAAAGTGAAAGCCCGCGCCTTGAGACGCGGGCTAGTAACGGGGCTTATAGCCCACGAGCAAACCACCCGTAAAACGGGTGGTTATGATTAAAAAATATAAAGCAGTTGATTAAGCCTTGCCAACCGAACCGAAGAGCTCCATTTTTTCTTTTACGGTTGCCTTGATAGCCTCTGCGCCGGGAGCGAGGAGCTTTCTGGGGTCGAAGCCCTTGCCCTGCAGATCCTTGCCTGCTTCAATGTATTCTCTGGTAGCAGCGGCGAAAGCAAGCTGGCACTCGGTGTTTACGTTGATTTTTGAAACGCCCAGTTCAATAGCCTTCTTGATCATGTCGGCGGGAATACCTGTACCGCCGTGAAGAACCAGAGGCATGTCGCCTGTGAGCTGCTGGATAGCGTCGAGGGTTTCAAAGCTAAGACCCTGCCAGTTATCGGGATACTTGCCGTGGATGTTGCCGATACCTGCCGCAAGCATTGTTACGCCGAGGTCAGCGACCATTTTGCATTCCTGAGGATCAGCGCACTCGCCGGCGCCGATAACGCCGTCTTCCTCACCGCCGATTGAGCCTACCTCTGCCTCGATCGACAGACCAAGCTCGTTACAGGTAGCTACAAGCTCTTTTGTCTTTTCAACATTCTCGTCGATGGGATAGTGAGAGCCGTCGAACATGATCGAACTGAAGCCTGCTTCGATGCACTTCTTTGCGCCCTCGTAGGAGCCGTGGTCAAGGTGAAGAGCAACGGGAACGGTGATGTTGAGTTCCTCAAGCATAGCGGTAACCATGCCTACTACGGTTTTGTAGCCGCACATATATTTGCCTGCGCCCTCGGATACACCGAGAATTACAGGAGAGTTGAGCTCCTGAGCGGTGAGCAGGATGGACTTTGTCCACTCAAGGTTGTTGATGTTGAACTGGCCTACAGCATAGTGACCCGCCTTTGCTTTGGTGAGCATTTCTTTTGCGTTTACTAATGGCATAATTCATCTTCCTTTTCAAGATATTTCACCAGATAAGCGTCCTTATCCGCTGAGTTAACATTATTATACAATAAATCGCCGAGGATTTAAAGGCTTTTCGGGAAAGTTTTTAGAAAAACTTGCAAAAAAGTGATAGACAGCAAAATTTTCAGTTAACCGTCACATTGCAGGCGCTTTTTTCGGTTGCTTTTATGAGAATTTGGCGTTATAATATGAGAGTATATTTTTACATTAGGAGCTAATAAATGGATAATCAGTTTGATAATTATTACGGCTTTAATCCTCAAAAGCCGCTTACCGAAAAAAAGAATGCCGAAGAAGCCGCGCCCGAAGTCTTTAACGGCGAGGAAGCGCTTGATTTTGAGCCACAAAAGCCGCTCGCGGATAAAGCAGAGCAGGCAGAGCCAAGCGGCGACAGCGGCTTTAACCCTATAAGGCACACCGCGGTTTATTCCGACAACGGCTTTGCGGGCGCGCCCGAGCCCTCTCAACAGCCGCCACAGCAGCCTCAGCCTCCTATGCCGCCTGTTCAGGGATATTACGCTCAGCCCATGCCTTTTTATCCTCCGCAGCCGCCCTATCCTCCGGCCGCAGTTCCTCAGGAGCCTGTTTCGTTCAGCGCTCCCGCGGCTGAAAAGCCTAAAACCAACAGGTCGCTTATTGTTGTGATAATTGTTTTAGGCGTATTGCTTGCGACAAGCCTATTCGGAATTGTGGGCTATACGATTTATCAGACGGACAAAAACAAAAAGAGCGACAATAACACCGACAATCCGTTCTCGTTCTTTACGGTGCCTGACAACGGAAACGGCGGCTCGGGAGGAAACAAAAACATTCCGTATACCTTCCCGGACACTCCATCAACGACCGCTCCTGCGGCACACGACGAGAGTGATTTTTCAGATAAAACCGATAAAAACTACAAGGGCATGACGCTCGGCGACAAGCCCGCCGACGCCGAAACAAACAAGAGCTACGGCGCCGAATACGCGTTTGGTCAGGCGTCGGATTCGGTCGTTTCGGTGCTTTGCTACAGCGGCAGCGCCGAAAACAGCACAACTCCCGACTCGCAGGGCAGCGGTATCATCCTGTCCTCTGACGGCTACATCATAACAAATGCTCACGTTATAGGCAACAGCAAGACCGCCTACGCCTTAAAGGTCGTCACCTCGGACGACAAGGAATATACGGCAGGCGTTGTGGGCTTTGACTCGCGCACGGATATCGCGCTTTTGAAGCTTGTTGACGCAAAGGGCTTAAAAGCCGCATCCTTCGGAAACTCCGATCAGATAAAGCTTGGCGAGGATATCATCATCATCGGCAACCCGGGCGGAATTGACTACAAAAACTCAATGACTAAGGGCGTTGTTTCGGCTATTAACCGCGACGCTTCAAGCAAGAGCCTTGTAAAATACATTCAGACTGACGCGGCGATAAACCCCGGCAACTCGGGCGGCCCCGCCGTAAATATGTACGGTCAGGTTATCGGCGTTGCGTCGGCAAAAATCGTCGACGAAAAATACGAGGGAATGGGCTTCTGCATTCCATCGACCCAGGTCAAGGAAATAATCGACAAGCTGATGAAGAACGGCTATGTCGACGGCAGAGTGAAAATCGGCATTTCAGGTGCCGCAATCACCGCCGCCGAGGCTCAGTACTACGATGTTCCCCAGGGCATTCAGGTTCAGACGATCCAGAGCGGCGGCCCCTGCGACAACACCGACTTAACAAAAGGCGATATCATTACAGCTCTTGACGACAACAAAATCACGTCCTTCTCAGAGATTTATCAGGTACTCGAGAAGCACAGCGACGGCGACAAGGTAAAGCTTAAATTCTACCGTCCCTCCGACGGCGAGAATTACGAAATTGAAATAACGCTTCAGGCGGATAAATAATAAACGCACACCGGCTCAAAACTCGTAATGAAATTTGAGCCGGTGTTTCTGTATAGCGCTTTAGTTATTGATAATTAGGCATAAGAAAACCGCCCAGCCGTAGCGGTTACCATTCTGTTATTTCTATTTCTTCTGCTAATTCATTAAGAGTATGACCCATAATAAATGGTGTATTCATTACAGAGTCAATCTCATATACCGTTTGCTCTTCTCCATCAAAGAAAAACAAATATTCATAGCGTTTTTCTTCGTGAATGTAGCACGGGTCTACATTGCCTTCTTTTCCGCGATACTCAAATCCAAAAAGAGTAACGCAATCATCTATTCTGTTTTTATTTTTTCTGCTTTCATAGTATATCAGCGTTCTCCTCTCTTTCTTCGTCTTTGAATTCTCTGCTTTTACCGTGAACCTCCAGTTTTGAGCCAGCCACTTTTTATATTTCCACAACATCTCCTGTTGCGAGATGGTTCAGGTTCTTCATATAGCGCTTCATGTACTCATACTGCGCCGTGCCTGTGCAGTGGCAGGTGTAATATACCGTGCCCGGCGTGTCAAGCCTTTCGGAGTATTCACGAAGCGTTTTGTCGAGCGGCAGCTTGTTGAAGTGAAATCCGCCGATAAGAACGTCGGGAGTGAACCATTCGGCGATATTTATTATTCCCCTGTGAGAGCAGCCGCTTATCAGGATTCTTTTGCCGTTCTCCTCAACAAGCAGATAATGCTCGTGGCGGAAGTCATCGGGCATAAGCCTGCCGTCTTGCTTCATATTGAGCCCTAAGGAGCCTAAATCAACCAGCTTTTCGCGCTCGGCGCAGTCGTAGAGCGTCAGCCCGTCCGCTATTTTTGTTACGCCGCTTGTAAAAACAAGCCTCGGGCTGTCCATGAGGGATTTGTCAAGCCCTATGTACTTTTCGCCGTTGTAGTGCTCCTCAAAGGCGTGGCGGTTTATATATACGGGCGCTGTGCCGTTCAGGCTCAGAAAAGCCGCAAGCCCGCCGCCGTGGTCATAGTGACCGTGTGACAGCACGGCTGTATCAACTCGGCTCAGGTCAACTCCGAGAGCTTTGGCGTTTTCGGCAAACAGCTCGGTTTGCCCCGTGTCGAATAAAACGGCGTGTCC
Organism: uncultured Eubacteriales bacterium; assembly: GCA_900316435.1. Taxonomy (GTDB): domain Bacteria; phylum Bacillota; class Clostridia; order Oscillospirales; family Acutalibacteraceae; genus Ruminococcoides. Next base: position 34,144 of record ONCY01000004.1, read on the forward strand.
GTTTGTTTCAATATACAGGCTCAGGCCGTGCTCAACGGGCAGGTTCTTGCAGGTTGTGTTTTCGGTTAAAACTGTTATTTTCATTGTATTTCTCCGTTTTCCTCACTTAATTACAGATTATAACATCATAATTAAAAAAATTCAAATTATGTCGAAAAACTGCAAAATACAGTAGATTTCTGACAAAATCCGTGATATAATCATAAAAAAGGGGGTGGAGAAATGTTTAAGCGCGTTTTATCGTGTTTGACGGTTCTCGCCCTGCTTGTTGTCTCTGCGCAATTCGTGCGCGCGGATGACAGCGTAAAATTTGATGAACTGAAAGCGTGCAGGAGGGTTTTTGCGTACAGCGGGAACTCTTCCGCTTATTTTTACGGGTTTTACGATAAAACTATCTGCTCGGCGAGGGCTGTCCCAAACGCTTCTGTGCAATGGGCAACCGTTCCGGGCGCGGTATTGGCAGTTTGTCACGATGAAGAAAACCTCTGCGCTTTATATAAAACAGGGTACGAAAGCTACGGCGCGGCTAAGCTTAACATAAACAGCGGCAGGCTGACTTACCGCGAAATCGTCAGCGGCAAAAGCATTATGTTTTCGTCGATAGCCGCGGCTGACGGCGAAGTGTTTTTGATTATAGTTGAAAACGGAGTTTCGTATGTTTCGGGATTTGCACAAAACGGAACGTATAATTACCGCTTTGATTCCGATATAAGGCAGCTTTTTGTAAACGACAGCCGCGCGTACGCGCTTACCAATGACAAAAGGGTTTACAGGCTGTCAAAGGGCGGAAAATCTTACTGCTGCCAAATACCCGATGACGGCAAGGTAACGGACGCGGGGCGCGGATATGTTTATACTCAGGGACTGACGCTCGTAAGCTTATCGGGCGGTGCTGAGTATGTGGGTTCAAAGCTCGCGTTAAAGCTTAACGGAAGCATTATCAAGAGCGACAGCGATATGCTTATTGCCGCGGCAGGCGGCAGGTACGCTGCGCTCAATAATGATTACTCATGCGTGATTAAAAGTATTGCGGAAAAATCGGATGGCTCGGGCTACTCTGCACCTTCGACGCTTGCCGATATAATTGTCTGCGCTCAGGGGACGACCGTAAGAGAGCTTAAGGATAAATACCCGAATATCAGTCTGCGCGGAAGTGATAATTGTGAGCTGGCATCGGGAAAGCTCAGGACAGGCGACAGGGCAGTTTTGGGCGGCAAAACACATGAAATCGCCGTGTTGGGCGACGTTGACGGCACTTCGACAGTGACGAATAAGGACGTGCGGACGCTGATGAAAAGCATGATTGACAGTGTAAGTCTTTCCGCGTGTGAAAGAAAAGCCGCCGATATGAACGCTGACGGAGCTGTTGACAACCGCGACCTTGTTCTGCTTGCGCGCGCAACTTCATAGAATAGTACAGGCGCACATATATTATTAAGACGGAGCGATAAAATGTCTGACAAAGCCGTATTGACAGAGTACAGTCTGTCGGTTCCAAAAATAAAAACGCCGCTTGACTTGGTGCTGGTTTCGGATATTCACGAGCGGAAAAGCGACGATATTCTTGACCTGCTTAAAAAATCAAAGCCAGATTTGATCCTGATAGCGGGGGATACCTTTGAGCGTTATTACGACGAAGAAAGCGAAACAAAACCGAAAAAGAATCCTTTTCTAAGCGCCGTAAAAGGGACGGCTTATTACGCCAATTATTTGCTCATGCGGGTTTTCAGCAAAAATAACCGCGCCGATACAGCGGCGACATACCGCTTTTTGACAGAGGCGTCAAAGTTTGCGCCTGTGTTTATCAGCTTGGGAAATCACGATAAAAAGCTGAGCGAGGACGACCTTGCAATGCTGCGCGGCAACGGTATATTTTTGCTGGACAACGCCGACGTACGCGCAACTGTCGGCGGCATTGATATTAATTTAGGCGGTCTGTCATATACTCCCGATGAAAGCTGGCTTGAGGAGTTTTCAAAAAAGCAGGGCTTTAAGCTGTTGCTGTGCCATGCGCCCGAATATTTCGATGAAATGATTGAAGAAAAGAATATAGACCTTACGCTTGCGGGACATAATCACGGGGGACAGTTTAAGCTGTTCGGAAAGGGCGTGCTGTCGTCAAGGAGCGGATTCTTCCCGAAATACGACAGCGGAGTTTTCCATAACCGAATGGTGGTATCGGCGGGCTGCTCAAATACAATCGCTCTGCCGCGCTGGGGAAATCCGAGAGAACTGGTAATAATACATCTTAAACCGAAAAAGGAGCCGTGAGGCTCCTTTTTCAAACCGATATTATTGTATTTAACAGAGCTTTACAGCCTTCTGTAACGTCTTTGTATGTCGCGTCAAAATCGCCCGTGTACCAGGGATCGGCAACGCTGCGCGGATGATCGGTAAAATCGAGCAGCATTGAAACCTTGCCTTGCGGGTCGATGTCGATGATGCGCATAATGTTGCGCACGTTCATGGAATCCATAGCTATAATATAATCGTATTTATCGTAGTCGCTTTTCGTCATCTGAACAGCGGTTTTTCCGCTGCATGTAATTCCGTGTTGAGCGAGCATTCGGCGCGCGGGCGGATATACGGGGTTGCCCAGCTCCTCGCGGCTGGTGGCGGCGGATTCAATAATAAAATCGCGCTCAATTTTTTGCTCCTTTACAAGGCGCTTCATCACAAACTCAGCCATGGGGCTGCGGCATATATTGCCATGGCATACAAACAGTATTTTTATCATAGGCAGTTCTCCGATTTATGCTTTCAACTCAGGCGTTGAGGTGCATTACGTTAATGAGCAGCAGGCCGCTTAAGCCGTAGTAGGTCACAACCGCTACAAGGTCGTTTATGGTGGTGATAAGAGGACCCGACGCAACCGCAGGGTCTACCTTTATTCTTTTGAAAAACAGCGGAATCAGCGTGCCTACCATGCTTGAAATTGCCATAGCAAGCAGCAGCGAAACGCCGATACAGCCCGAAACCGAAAAGGCAAAAACTGCGTCTTTGCTTTTTATAAGCCAGATGAATAAGCCGACAAATATTACGGAAATCACTCCGAGAATTATGCCGTTGAAAAAGCCGACGCGGGCTTCTTTGACTACCAAATGCATTTTTTGCCCGAAGGTCAGGTTTTCGTCGGTCAGCACGCGGATTGTAACAGCCAGCGACTGGGTGCCTACGTTACCTGCCATGTCGAGGATCAGCGACTGGAACGCCATTATCATTGTAAGCTGCGATACCACGCTTTCAAACACGCCGACAACCGAGGAAACGACCATGCCCAGCCCGAGCAGGATAAAAAGCCACGGAAGGCGCTTTTTCATGCTGCGCAGCAAAGGCTCCTTTAAGTCCTCCTCGGCAATAAGACCTGCCAGCTTTGCGTAGTCCTCGCCCATTTCCTCGTCTACGACTTCAACAATGCTCTGGGAAGTTATTATTCCCAAAAAGCGGTTGCCGTTATCCAGCACGGGGATAAACGCCTCTGAATAATCCTTCAAATCCTCAAGACAGTCGTCAATGCTCTCGTGAGCGTAAACGTAGGGGAATGAGGTGAGGATAAGGTCGTCAAGCGGAACCGTCTTTTTGGCGGTCAGCAAGTCGCGCAGCTCGATAGCGCCGTAGAATTCGTCGTCCTCGTCAATTACAAAAACGGTTGCTATGTTGTCGTTTTCCTTTGCCTGGCTCACAAGCTCCGCCATCGCCTCGGGAACGCTCAGGTTTTCGCGGATAACGATACAGTCGGTGGTCATTTTGCTGCCGATCTCATCCGCGTCAAATGAGGCGAGCAGACGCACGTCACGGCGGACGTCGGCAGGCAAAGCCTCGATAATAAGCTCGCGCTTTTGCTTTTCAATTGTGTGAAGAATATTAGCGGCGGTGTCGGTGTCAAGCTCCTCTACAACATCTGCCGCCTTTTTTACGTCAAGCTCGCTGAAAAACTCCGCGGCTTTTTCTTCCTCCAGATGTTCAAGAGCTTCAGCCAGCATGGACGGCGAACAAATTCGGCAAAGCTTTTTGCGCTCCTGAAGCGTAAGGGAGTCGATTGCCTGAGCTATGTCGCTGCCGTGGTAGTCCTCTAACTTGTTTTGCGCAGCCTTAGGCGATGATTTGCTGCGTATTACGCTGATGATCTCGCTTTCGTAGTCGGGCCTTACTGCCGCGGCTTCTTTATCAGCGGTTACTGTTATGTTTTCATTTATCATGTAAATCCCTCCTAAACAGATAATATCTCGGATAGAAAGGGGCTTATAAGGCGCAAAAAGCCCCTGAGTGACATCACACAGGGGCAGACAGCGCTAAATCAGGGCGTGAGAACGCAACGCACGGCAAAGCCTTGCCTGCTCGCGCTTACAAAAATATGCTGTCTGCGCCCGCCGGGCCCGTAACTATCGCCGTTTGTCACATATCTCACCTCACTTGCTTTATATTAATAATAGTATATCACACCGGATTGTGTAAGTCAATTAAAAAAAGGACGGCTCAAAACTCGGAATGAGATTTTGAGCCGGTCCATGAAAGGTCGTTTGTTATTTCTTTTTGTCGCTTGCTTTTTCGGGGCTTATGGATTCGGTCTTGAAGATGAAGTCAACCTTGCCGTCCATATCGTCGGAAACGCCGCTGAAGGACTTGTAATTTTTTGATACCGAAATAAGAGCCTTGAATCTGTCGGCCAGTCCCTTTACATCGCCGTTGACCGCTTTTACAATTGCGTCGGCGCCTTCTTTTTTGAACTTCTGCATGCCTTCATCAAGTTTCTGAGAGCCGTTATTAAGCTGGGTTATACCGCTGATAAGCGAGCCCGCTCCGTTTTTGAGTGATGTAATACCGTTAAAGAGCTGTGTGGCTCCCGAGTGCAATCTGCTTGCGCCTGCTTTAAGCTGAGACGAGCCTGCTTTAAGCTGAGACGAACCGTTCTTTAAGTCGGAGGTGCCGCTTTTTATCTGACCGGTTCCGGCTTTAATCTCACCGGCTCCGCCGGCAAGGTTTGCTGAGCCGTTCTTTAGCAGAACTGTGTTGTTGAAAATTTCCAAAGCTCCGCTGTTTGCTTTGTCAACGCCGTTGGTAT
>ONCY01000020.1 GCA_900316435.1 uncultured Eubacteriales bacterium
ACATTTTTACCTGTACCGTTGGGAAGTACAACCGCGCCGCGAACCTGCTGGTCTGCGTGACGGCCGTCAACGCCGAGCTTTACATGAAGCTCAACGGTTTCATCAAACTTAGCTGTGGCTGTTTTGATAACGGTGTCCAGAGCCTCGTTTGTATCATATAATTTTGTTCTGTCAACGAGCTTTGCAGCGTCGACATATTTCTTACCGTGTTTCATCAGTTTTCCTCCATGTTTAGGTGGTCAAACGGAAATTTCCTCCCACCCGGATTAATTAGTCAACTACTGTAATACCCATGCTTCTTGCGGTGCCAGCAATCATCGAAGCAGCCGCTTCTACAGAGCCCGCGTTAAGATCGGGCATTTTCTGCTCGGCGATCTTTGTAAGCTGCTCTCTGGTGATTTTGGCAACCTTTGTCTTGTTGGGCACGCCCGAACCGCTTTCAATGCCGCAAGCCTTCTTAAGAAGAACCGCTGCGGGCGGAGTCTTTGTAATGAAAGTGAATGAGCGGTCTGCGTATACTGTAATGACGACAGGAATGATAAGACCGATGTCATTCTTTGTGCGCTCGTTGAAATCCTTTGTGAACGCAACAATGTTAACGCCGTGCTGACCGAGTGCAGGGCCGACAGGCGGTGCCGGAGTAGCTTTGCCGGCAGGGATCTGAAGCTTGATTAAGCCTACTACCTTTTGAGCCATTGTTAATAACCTCCATAATTCGTGGTAAATTGCGGGACGCCACTTTGTAGGGTCCCTCCCACAGGGAACCGGTGTTCCCAATAAAAAGCCCCGCAGGGCTTAATATCGTGTTAATCCTCTATGGGTTCTGCCTGACCGAGCTCAAGCTCAACAGGCGTTTCGCGTCCGAACATAGAAACAACTACGCGGACATAGTTTTTGTCGGCGTCGATTTCCTCGACCGTGCCGACGAAGTCCTCCAAAGGACCGTCAATAATGCGTACCGAATCGCCTACCGCGTACGAGACTTTGACAACGCGCTGTTCAACTCCCATACGGTAAACCTCGGCGTCGGTGAGGGGAACGGGCTTTGACCCCGGTCCGACAAACCCCGTACAGCCGCGTATATTGCGGACGACATACCAGGTTTCATCGGTATAGACCATTTTCACGAAAACATAGCCCGGATAGATTTTATGCTCGACCTCTTTTGTCTTGTCCCCTACCGTTTCGGTAACGATCTCGGTGGGAACCTTTACGTCGATGATCATATCCTGAAGCTGGCGGTTCTCCGCTGTAGTCAGCAGGTCGTTAGCCACCTTGTTTTCATAGCCCGAGTAGGTATGTATAACATACCATTTTGCTTCATAATCAGCCATATGCTCTCTTCCTTTCGTAAAGATAAGTAAGCAAAAGCCGACTTAGGTTCGGGACATATCCATAACCAAGCCGAGCAGCTTGAACAGACCCATATCAAGGGCAAAGATGAATAATCCCATAACTATGATTACAACAAGAACGATAAAGAAGTTCTTGGTGGTCTGCTTAGGAGTAGGCCATGTAATCTTTTTGAGCTCACCCTTACATGCGCGAAGGTACTTCCACAGTCTTTTGAAGACATTTGGATTCTTTTTGTTAGCGGGCTTTTTAGAGGACTTGTCAGCGCCCTTTTTAGCCACAGCTTTTGAATCTGCCATGATGTACCCCCTTACTTTGTTTCTTTGTGAAGAGTGTGCTTCTTACAGAAACGGCAGTACTTGTTCATTTCAAGTCTGTCGGGACTGTTTTTCTTGTTCTTCATTGTGTTGTAGTTGCGCTGTTTGCATTCTGTGCAGGCCAATGTGATTTTAACTCTCATAACGGCACCTCCCGGTTATTCGGAATAATTTTAGCCTCCCTCAACAGGGCACAAAAATAAAGCCCCTTTTAGAGGTAAAGCTATTTTATCATACATTTTACGCTTTGTCAAGCGGTTTTTTCAGTTAGTTGTCAGTGATTAGTGATGTTTAAAATTCACTAATCACTGACTGCTAACCACTATCCTCAGAATTATTATTTCTGCGCGTCTCTCAGGGTCGCGAATCTTGACGGCTTTTTAGCCTTTACAACCTCGGGCTTAACGGTTTTGCCCTTGTATTTGCGCGCGAACCTTGCCGCTATTTCCAGATCCTTGTCAAAGGTCTCGGCAAGCTTGGTGTACTCGGCGTCGTCGAGGCTGTTTAGAATAACGGTAGTAATTACCGCGCGTGTGTCGGCGTTGCCGTTGCCGTACTGGGTGTTGAAAATGCCGCCCAGCTTTTCAAGGTCTTTTTTGCCGGCGCTCTTTATATAAGGCGGAAGCTTGGGAGCGAGGTGTTCCTTGGCGAAGGTCGCTCCGCGGAAGGGATAATAGCAGTCCTCTTCCTCCTGGATCTCGTCCCTCAGCTCGGGAAAAAGCGTAATAAAGCGCTTTGCCAGAAACTTGGGATCGGCGTTGCCGTCGTCGCTCTTTTTCTTTTTTGATTTGGTCTGCTTTGCGCGCTTAATAGCTACAGTGCCCGAAACGCCCTCGACAAAGTCGTTTGCGATACTCTCGGCGTCCTTCTGGGTTGAAACAGAGTCGTTGTACAGCCATGTTGCAAGGGTTTTCCAGTCGTTGTCGGGGCCCTCGTCAACAGTCATTCCGCAGGTGCGCAGCGTCATAAGCTGTTTGTCAACGGTATAAAGCACCGAGTAAGCCACATTTTCGCTTGTAAACAGCGCCACCAGCTCGTTTTCGTCGTCGGAAGCGACCTTTTCTCTGGTGTAGCCTGTTTTTTTCAGCTCCTCTTCAACTCTTTCGGTGATGAGGTCAAACGCTTTTTTGTATTCTAAAGCCATTTTTATCTTCCTTTCGGTTTATATTACAGACAGCCTCACATGCTGTCGGGGCAGTTGATATTGAACATCGTGAGCACGTTTTTGATGACCGCTCTTGTACAGTCACATAGAGCCATACGCGCCTGCATAAGTCCCTCGTCCTCGCCCTTTACGCGGCAGGCGTTGTAGAACTTGTGGAACAGGGTAGCAACCGAGGTGACATAGCGCGTAACCTTTGTGGGGTCGTAGGCCTTTGCTGCGCTTATAACCTCTGAGGTGTACAGCGAAAGCAGACTGATAAGCTCCTTTTCCTCGGGAGCTGTGAGCAGCTTAAGCTCGCTGTTGGTGCATTTGCGCGGAGTGATTCCGTCGGCAGCAAGCGCCTTGAATATACTGCAAATACGCGCGTGGGCGTACTGAACATAGTAAACAGGGTTCTGGTTATCCTGAGCGACAGCCAAGTCGAGGTCAAAATCCATCTGAGTGTTCGCTTCGCGGGTGTTGAACAGGAACCTCGCGCTGTCGACGGGAACCTCCTCAAGCAGATCACGGAGCTGAATAGCCTTGCCGGTGCGCTTGCTCATCTTTACAAGCTCACCGCCGCGAACCAGCTTTACGAGCTGCATAAGAACAATCGTCAGATCGTCGCCGCTGCAGCCTATGGCGTCCATAGCGCCCTTCATGCGCATTACATGGCCGTGGTGGTCGGCACCCCAGATGTCGATAAGTGTAGTAAAGCCGCGGTCGAATTTATTTTTGTGATAAGCAATATCCACCGCGAAGTATGTCGGGTTGCCGTTTTTGCGGATAAGCACGTCGTCCTTCAGCTCAAGGTTATCGATGTACTGCTGAGATTTGCCCTCTTTGAGCAGCTTTTCGGTGACTACCTGCTTGTTTTTGTACCAGACCGCGCCGTCCTGCTCGTAGGTAAGTCCCTTCTCTGTCAGCAGGTCTACGATTTCCTTAACCTTGCCGTCTTTGTGAAGCTCGCTCTCGAAAAACCACTTGTCATAGGTGATTTTATATGTCGCCATGTCCTCCTGCATCTTTTTGATGTTCTTGGGCAGAGCGTAGTCAACAAGCGCCTTTTTGCGCTCGGCACTGTCCTTTTTGACATAGCTGTCGCCGTTTATGTCGGCAAACTCCTGAGCAAGCTCGGTAATATCCGCGCCTTGATAGCCGTCCTCGGGGAACACTATTTCGTCGCCCTTGTAGATTTGCAGGTAACGCGCCTCAAGCGAGCCCGCGAATTTTTCGATCTGGTTGCCGGCGTCGTTTACATAGAACTCGCGGTAAGCGTCGTAGCCCGCCTTTGAGAGCACCGCCGCAAGGCAGTCGCCCAGAGCGCCGCCGCGCGCGTTGCCCATGTGCATAGGTCCCGTGGGGTTCGCCGAAACGAACTCAACATTCACCTTTTCGCCCTTGCCGAAGTCGGACGAACCGTAGCCCTCGCGGTCTGAGAGAATATCTTTGATGACCTCGGCGTAGAACTCCGCGCCGAGGAAAAAGTTGATAAAGCCGGGTCCCGCCGTTTCAAAACGGTCGCAGAACGTGCCGCTCAGCTCAAGGTTATCGGTAATAGCCTTGGCGATTTTGAACGGCGGCATACGGAAGCTTTTAGCTCCTGCCATAGCCGCGTTTGTGGCAAAGTCGCCGTTTTTGTTGTCGGCAGGGGTTTCTATTATAAAGTCGGGAAGCTCAGCCTGAGGCAGCTCGCCCTTTTCAATAGCCTTGTTCACAGCCGCCGCTACAGCCTCTTTGAGCCGCGCGACAACTAAAGAATATGTATCCATAATTTTACCTCACAGTGTTTTGTTTTTCTTCAACGGTGATCAAAAAGCGGTTTTCGCTCACCAAGTCGGTGTTGAAGTCAAGAGTGTAGCTGACCTCAAGCGAGCCGCCCTTTTCGGTGAGGTTGTTGTTGAGCGTTTTTGTAAACACGCCTATGTTCAAGTCGCCCGCTATCGTCTGATAAATGCACTGGTGCCGTCTGCCCTTTTGAAGCATAAGCTGCGAGCGCATGGGTCCCTTTCGGTTGATTGTGACGGTGTCGCCCTCTACCTTTATCAGGTTGTTGTAGAAGGTGTCGGGGTTGTCCTCGTCATATTCCTTATAGCCTATATAAAAGTGGTCTTTTTTCTTTATAAAGTTTCCCGCGGTGAGCACCTCGACCTTATCGGTTTCGCCGTCGAGCTTTTGTTCACCGAGGATTGAAATAAGATAGCGTTCCCTGTCTTTTTCCTTATCCATAAAAATCCTCAATACTGTTCAATATCGATCTGAGTTACGGTATGCTCCATATCTCTGCCCAAAAACAGCCCCGCAACGCTCTTAAAACCGTCGGGAGTGTCGCTTACAAAAAACTCGGGCTGCTTTACCGAAGTATCGTCGTTGAGCAGATCATGCTCTTTGAGCACCTTGGCGGCGTAGTTTGCGGTTTCAAAGCCCGAATCCACAAGCGTAACGTCCTCGCCCATGTAGTCGGAGATAGCGTCGCGCAGAAGGGGAAAATGGGTGCAGCCGAGAATTACGGTATCGACGCCGTTGTCCTTGAGCTCTGCCATGTATCGTCGCACCACAAGGCGCGTTATCTGGTCGTCGCGGTGGATTATTCCGTTTTCGACAAGCGACACAAACAGCGGACACGCCTGCTCAAACACCTGAACGTCGGGGTTGAGCTTCTGTAATCTGAGCTTGTAGCTGTGGCTGCCGACCGTGGCGGCAGTGCCGATTACGCCGATTTTGCCGTTGCGGGTTTTCCTTACGGCGGTGTAAGCCGTGGGATTGACAACTCCCGTGTATGGCACGGCAAGCTTTTCCTCAAGAGCCTCGCCCGCAACCGAGCTGACGGTGCCGCATGCGGCAACAATCATCTTGACGTTGCGGCTGAGCAAAAACTGCGCGTCCTGAAAGGCGTATTTGCGAATGGTATCGCGGCTGCGCGTTCCGTAGGGCACACGTCCCGTATCGCCGAAATAGATGATTTTTTCGGCAGGCAGTATGTTTAAAAACTCCTTGACCGCGCTCAGTCCGCCCAAGCCCGAGTCAAAAACGCCGATTGCGTTTCCAGACGACATAATCAAACCTCTTTTTCACTGATTTTTGATTTGCATAGTTATACGTTTACTATAATAGCACAAACAGCCGCGACTTGCAAGAACTTTTTGCCGCCACGCGGCAGAAAGCGAAAACGTGACGTTTTATCCGTCGCGCCTTTGGATAAATCGGTTTATAGGAAAGTTCGGTATAACGGCGCATTAAAACCTTTCCGCAACAACGCAAGCTATTTCGCGGGAACGGAAGTTTTGTCAATTGCAAACACCTGATTCGCGTACTGCCCTCCCGTGGCAACGGGTTTGACTTTTCTATCGGCGTATGCTATGATTGTTTAAGAGGTGATAACAATGAAATGCAGCTATTGCGGATTTACATATGACGACGAGCTTGTATGCCCTATCTGCGGTACTCCCGCGGCTCCTTTAGAGCAGACAGCACCCTTTGCGCCGCAGCCCGCGCCGACCGTTCAGGCTCCCGTTTCGGCTTCTTCTCCTTGTGTTGAGCCCGATATTGAGGAAAACAAAAAGCCCGCTGCCGCAAAAAGCGGAAAGGGACTTAAAATTGCGGCTCTGTGCGTGCTTTCGGTGATCGCGGCGGCGCTTTTGGCAAACGTGGCTATTCAGGCGTTTTCGCTTAGCGCCGAGCTGAAGCACTACAGAAAATCAGCGGATGTAATGGACAGGGAAAAAGAGCTTTACGACAAAAGCTTTAAGCTTGTTGAAAGCGAGCCCGACTTCGATTATGATTATGACGGTTCCAATTCAGAAGGATACGGTTTGTCCGAAAAGTCCGACAATACAGTTCACAAGGTGGGCGAATCCTACGACTTCGGCTCGGGTGTAATAACTCTAAAAAGCGTCAGAGTCTCCCAGAAAACAGCTAATTTTGACAGCACAAAGCAGCAGGTCGCTTTTTTTGTAGAGGTAACAAACAACACCAATTCATCTCAAGTATACGAAATTCCCTCGCTAACGCTCGGCGAAAAGCTTGACGCCGAAGCATTCGCTTTTGCGGAGTTCAACAATTCAGGCGAGGACGTTGCGTATTCCTTTGATCCGGGCGAGAGCTGTTCCGCCGTATTCTGCTACAATCTTCCCACAGAAAACCAAACGCTCAATGTTTCGGTTTCAACTGAAAGCCAAAGCGCAAACTGCCGTGTTGAAACGGAATACAGCCTTGAAACAAAGGACATAAAATAATTATTGTCAGTATAACCATACAAAAAACCGGCTCATCTTTAAAAGGGTGAGCCGGTCGTTTTTTGTATTAATTTATATGCGATGTTCCAATCTTTCTGAACCGCGCGTATCTCTGCTCTGTAAGCTCTTCATCTGAGAGCATGAGGTTCTTTTCAAAGGTTCTGCCGATAAGCAGCTTAAGGCTCTCAAACATTGCACCGTCCTCAGCCTTTGGCTGGCGGATAATACGCTCAACAACGCCGAGGCTGAACAAATCCTGAGCCGTCATTTTAAGCGCCTCTGCCGCCTGGGGAGCCTTTGAGCTGTCCTTCCAGAGGATAGACGCGCAGCCCTCGGGAGAGATTACGGAATAAACCGAGTTTTCCATCATCCAAACCTCGTCCGAAACAGCAAGCGCAAGCGCGCCGCCGCTGCCGCCCTCGCCGATAAGAATGGTGAGGATAGGGGTTTTGAGCGTCATCATTTCCATAAGGTTTTCGGCGATTGCCTGTCCCTGACCGCGCTCCTCGGCGCCGATTCCCGGGTACGCGCCGCTTGTGTCAACAAGACAGAGCACGGGACGGTGGAACTTTTCCGCCTGCTTCATAAGGCGCAGAGCCTTACGGTAGCCCTCGGGCTGAGCCTGGCCGAAGTTGCGCTCCATGCGCTCGCGGGTGTTGCGCCCCTTTTCAATGCCGATAACGGTAACGGGCGTGTCGTAAAGCATGGCAATGCCTGCCACGATCGCCTTGTCGTCGGAGTATCTTCTGTCGCCGTGCAGCTCGATGAAGCTGTCGCCGAACATGTGAGCAATATAATCAACGGCGGTAAGCTTTTTAGCGTCGCGCGCCGCCATCACCTTTTCATATGCAGTCATTGCGCCGCCTCCTTATAACCGTGCATTTTAAGCAGCTTTGCCACAGTGGATTTAAGCTTGTCGCGGCTTACGACCGCGTCGATAAAGCCCTTCTGCATTACAAACTCCGAGGTCTGGAAGTCCTTTGGAAGCTTTTGGCGCATTGTCTGCTCGATTACCCTGGGGCCCGCAAAAGCCACAAGGGTATTGGGCTCGGCAAGTATTATGTCGCCCTCCATGGCAAACGACGCCGTAACGCCGCCCGTTGTGGGGTCGGTGAGAACAGTTATGTACAAAAGCCCTGCGTCGCTGTGGCGCTTGACCGCGCCTGAGGTCTTTGCCATCTGCATAAGCGAGAGGATACCCTCCTGCATACGAGCGCCGCCCGAAACGGTGCACACTACAACAGGCAGGCGGTTCTCGGTTGCGTATTCAAAGGCGCGGGTGATTTTTTCGCCCGTGACGGTTCCCATGCTGCCCATCATAAAGCCCGCCTCCATAACGCAGAGAACGGTTTTTACTCCGCCTATAAGGCACTCGCCGCAGATAACCGATTCCTTTGCCTTTTGCTTTGCCTTTTCAAGCTTTGAGTCATAGCCCGGAAAGTCGAGGATATTTGAGCTTGTAAGCTCGGCGTCGCGCTCGGCAAAACTTTCGCCGTCGGCAAGCATTTCAATGCGCTGCTTTGAGCTCATGCGGAAGTGGTGGCCGCACCTGGTGCACACATTAAAGTTCTCCTCCATGTCGGTAGTGAGAAGCATTGTGTTGCACTTGGGGCACTTCATCCACATTTCATCAGGCACAAACGGCACGTTCTGCTTTGCGTCGGGTGAGGATTCAAGCTCGTTTTTCGGTTTTACAAAGGCAAAAAAATCCATAGCAATACCTTTCTTTTTGTTTGCGGCGGAAAACCTGCAAAACAGCTCCGCCGCATAATCTTAATTATCAGTTATTTCTTCCGTGCTCGCGCTCAAAGTCAAGCATAAAATCGGTGGTGTATTCGCCGCTTACAAAGCGGTCGTCAGACAGGATCTCCGCAAGTATATCGCGATTGATGTCGATTCCGTCGATTGTAAGCTCCGAGAGCGCCATCTTCATTTTGCGGATTGCCTCGGCACGGCTGCGCGCCTGAACAATCAGCTTGCCTATCATCGAATCGTAATAAGGCGGAACAACGTAGTCCTGATAAATGGCTGTATCAAAGCGCACAAAGCTGCCGCCTGGAGTATGGAGCCTCTTGATTCTGCCGCAGCTTGGGCGGAAGCCCTTTTCGGGGTTTTCGGCGTTGATGCGGCACTCGATTACATTTCCGTGGGTGAAAATGCTGTCCTGGGTGCGCGTAAGCCTTGCGCCCGCGGCAATGCGTATCTGCCACTGAACGATGTCAAGACCCGTTACCATCTCGGTAACGCCGTGCTCAACCTGCAAACGGGTGTTCATCTCCATAAAATAGAAGTTGTTGTCGTGGTCGAGCAAAAACTCAACCGTGCCCGCGTTTACATAGTGAACAGCCTTTGCCGCCTTGACAGCCGCAGCCATCATCTTTTTGCGGGTTTTCTCGTCAAGAGCAGGGCTTGGGCTTTCCTCAATCATCTTCTGGTTTTTACGCTGAACCGAACACTCGCGCTCGCCCAGGCAGATGATGTTGTTGTATTTGTCGCAAAGCAGCTGCATTTCGATGTGCTTTACGGGGTGAATGAATTTCTCTATGTAGCACGCGCCGTCGCCAAAAGCGGATTTTGCCTCGGCGCTCGCCGAAAGGAACGCCTCCTCAAAGCGGTCGATCGAATCGACTCTGCGGATACCGCGTCCGCCGCCGCCCGAGCGCGCCTTGATAAGAAGCGGAAAACCGATTCTCTCCGCCTCGATCTTAGCCTGATTAACGTCCTCAATTACATCGCAGCCCGGAGTTACGGGAACGCCTGCCGCACGCATGGTCTTACGCGCCATGTCCTTGTCGCCGAGCATAGCGATCATATCGGAGGTGGGGCCGATAAAATTGATGTTGCACTGCTCACAAAGCGAAACAAACTTGGCGTTCTCGCTGAGCAGTCCGTAGCCCGGGTGAATAGCCTGAGCGCCGCTTTCGACAGCGACGGTCAGAATAGCCGGGATATTAAGATAGCTGTCCGCCACGCGGTTTCCGCCCACGCAGTAGCTTTCGTCCGCAAGCTGAACGTGCATTGCGTCCTTGTCAGCCTTTGAGTAGATAGCTACGGTGGAAATGCCCATTTCACGGCACGCGCGGATTATTCTTACGGCGATTTCGCCGCGGTTGGCAATCAGAATTTTAGAAAACATTTTTTCACATCCAGTAGTGATAAAGGTAAGGCGGTAGCGCCTTTATTATTTCTCGTTAGGTACAAGCGCGAACGACAGCTCAGCGCAAACGCACAGCTTGCCGTCGACATAACCCTTGGCGTCGATAAAGTAGAACGATCCCCTGTTTTTGGTAAGGGTGCATACGCTCTCCAGAGTATCGCCGGGCTTTACGGGGTTTTTGAACTTTACCTTGTCCATTTTGGTAAAGTAGGGCGTGCAGTCGCTCACCTTGTCGGCGAGCAGGCAGCAGCTTGCCTGTCCCATCATTTCGCAAAGGATTACGCCCGGAACAACGGGGTTGCCGGGAAAGTGTCCGTTCAAAAAGAACTCGTCGCCCTTTATTGTATATTTACCCTTTGCGGTGTTTTCGTCGAGCATTTCGGATTCCTCAACAAGCAGCATATCGTTGCGGTGAGGAAGTATTTTCATAATTTCCTGTTGGTTCATATTTTTCTCCTTTGCCGCCACGGGAACGTGACGTTCCATCCAAAGCCGCCTTTGGAAAACGTCTGATTCGCGCTGTGGGTCAAGCGTCACGCTTGCGCGACTTATTTTACCTTGAACAGCGGCTGGTCAAACTCTACCAAATCGCCGTTGTTTACAAGTACCTCGGTGATTTCGCCGTCGAATTCCGCCTGGATCTCGTTCATGCACTTCATAGCCTCGATAATGCAGACGGTGTCACCCTTGCTTACTCTTTTGCCTACCGATACATACGGCTCGCTGTCGGGCGAGGGAGCGGCATAAAAAACGCCTACGATAGGAGCGTTGATTGTTTTTCCGCTGTCAACGGGAGCAGCCTCCTGAACGGGAGCGGGAGCGCTTACCGCGGGAGCAACAACAGCAGTGGGAGCCGCGCCTGCAACAGCCGCCGAGGGCTTTTCAAGATAAATTGAGTCTTTTCCGTCGGAAAGCTCGAGAGTCTGCAGTGAGCTTTCCTCAAGCACCTTTATGTATTCCTTAAGGGTTGCAATATCAATCATTTCAATTCCTCCGTTAAATCTTTTTGAAAACTACACAAGCGTCGTGGCCGCCGAAGCCAAGGTTAGTTGAAGCGGCAACATTGACGGCGCGCTTTTTAGCGGTTTTAGGTGTGTAGTCAAGGTCAAGACCTTCCTCGGGCTCGTCGAGGTTGATTGTCGGAGGAATAACGCCCTCCTCAATCGCCTTAACAGCCGCGATAGCCTCAATAGCGCCCGTTGCACCCAGCATGTGACCTGTCATAGACTTGGTTGAGCTTATGCTGGCGGTGTATGCCTTCTCGCCCAGAGCCTTTTTAATAGCCATGGTCTCGGTGAGGTCGTTTAAGTGGGTACTGGTTCCGTGAGCGTTGATGTAGATTTCGGCGTCGTCGGGCACATTAGCCTCGTCAAAGGCAATTTCAATAGCCCTTGCAAGTCCCGCGCCCTCGGGGTCGGGAGCCGTAACGTGGTGAGCGTCGCAGGTGTTTCCGTAGCCCGAGAACTCGGCGTAAATCTTAGCGCCGCGAGCCTTTGCGTGCTCGTATTCCTCAAGCACGAGCATACCTGCGCCCTCGCCCATTACAAAGCCGTCGCGGTCTTTATCGAACGGACGCGAAGCCTTTGCCGGGTCGGGATTAGTTGAAAGCGCCTTCATGTTCTGGAAGCCCGCGATAGTCAGCCTTGCAACTACCGCCTCGGCGCCGCCTGCTATAATCGCGTCGGCGTAGCCGTCCTTGATTGCGTGGAACGCCTCGCCGATTGAGTTTGTGCCGGTAGCGCACGCGCTCATAACGGAGAGCGAAACACCCTTTGCGTTAAAGCGGATCGCCACATTGCCCGTAGCTATATTTCCTATCATCATGGGAATAAAAAAGGGGCTTACCTTTCTGGGACCGCCGTTTTCAAGCCCCACGGTGTTGTTTACAAATGTATTGAGACCGCCGATTCCCGCGCCGATATAAACGCCGAAACGGTTTTCATCTATAGTGCCGAGGATTTTGCTGTCGTCAACCGCCTGCTGTGCCGCCGCTATAGCGTACTGGCAGTAGATGTCAAGCTTTTTTGCCTCTCTCTTTTCAAAATAAAGCTCGGGCTGAAAGTCCTTTACCGTACCCGCTATATGTACCTTCAAGTCGGAGGTGTCGAACGCGGTGATCTCCGCGATTCCGTTTACGCCGTCAACAAGGTTTTTCCACATTGTGGGAACGTCGTTTCCGACAGGGCTTACGGCGCCCAGACCCGTTACTACTACTCGTCTGCTCATTATGTAATCACTTCCTTGTATATAAGAAAATTCAGGAATTATTTGCCTTTTTCGGGATTCATTAATTCCGCATTCCGAATTAAATCGCAAGTCCTCCGTCTACGCGGATAACCTCGCCCGTAACGTATGCCGCCTCGTCGCTGCACAAAAACGCTACAACGTTGGCTACATCCTCGGGAGTTCCGATTCTCTTAGCCGGGATCTGCGCCTGCATTGTCTCCTTAACCTTGTCGGAAAGGGCGTTTGTCATGTCGGTGCCGATGTATCCGGGAGCGACCGCGTTAACGGTTACGCCTCTGCCCGCAAGCTCGCGCGCGACTGATTTTGTAAGGCCGATAATGCCCGCCTTTGAAGCGGAGTAGTTAGCCTGACCCGCGTTGCCGATCAGGCCGACGATCGACGAGGTGCTTACGATCCTGCCGCTGCGCTTTTTCATAAAGTGCTTGTAGGTGTGCTTTATCATATTAAAGGTGCCCTTGAGGTTGACATTGATTACCGCGTCAAAGTCCTTTTCGTCCATGTTGAGCACCAGCTTGTCGCGGGTAATGCCCGCGTTGTTGATAAGAATATCAACGCCGCCGAATTCCTCAATAACGGCGTCTACAACCTTTTTTGAAGCCTCAAAGTCGGACACGTCGCAGAAATACTGCTCAACCTTTGTGCCGTACTGCTTAAGCTCCTCAACGGCGTTTTTGCCCTCGGACTCGTCGCCGACATAAAGAATAGCAATGTTAGCGCCGTTTTCAGCGAGCTTTTTTGCGATTGCCAGTCCGATTCCGCGCGAGCCGCCTGTGATAACGGCTGTTTTGTTCTCAAAATTCATATGTATACCTCATTAAAGTTCGATTTTGTCTATGTCCTCGGGTGTTTCGACCTTATACGCCTTTATGTCGTCAAAGGTGCGCTTGCAGAGGTTCTGAAGGGTTTTGCCCACGCCGACCTCGATTACGGTATCAACACCCTGTGCTTTCATGTTTTCCATAATGGTCTGCCAGCGCACGGGATTCTCAACCTGAGCCCTGACAAGCTCCTTGAAGTCGCCCTCGTAAGGCTTTGCGGTGTAGTCGGAGTAGATAGTGACCTCTGGCTGAGAGAACTCAACGTTTTCCATGTACTGAGCCAGTCCCTTTGCCGCCTCAGCCATAAACGGAGAGTGAAACGCGCCGCTTACGGGGAGTTGCTTTGCCCTGCCACCGACCTCCTTGACCGCCTCGCAGAACGCCTCGGCGTTCTCAACAGTCGTTGCGACTACCGTCTGAGCCGGCGAATTATAGTTAACCGGATATGTTTTGTCAAACTTTTGGCAGATCTCCTCAACCTGTTCGGGAGTTATCTTTAGCACGGCGACCATTGCGCCGGGGTTCGCTTTAGCCGCGCTGCCCATAAGCTCGCCGCGCCTGCAGACAAGCTTGAACGCCTCTTCATCCGTGAGCGCTCCCGAGAACGCCAGAGCCGCTATCTCGCCCAGCGAAAAGCCTGCCACGCAGTCGGGTTTGATTCCCTTTTCAACAAGAGCGCGCGCCGCCGCCAAATCAGCCGCAAATACGCAGGGCTGGGTGTTTACGGTTTGGGTAAGCTCCTCCATAGTGCCCTCAAAGCACTGCGATGAAGTGCCCTCGCGAATGCTGTCCGCCATGTCAAATACTGCCTTGGCAGCGGGAAAAGCGTCATACATCGCCTTGCCCATGCCGCTGTACTGGGCGCCCTGTCCTGAAAATACAAATGCTATTTTACCCATTTTGTCGCTCCGTTCAGTACCGCCTCGGCCTCGCCGAACATCTCGGTAATAATTTCTCTTGAGGTCTGCTCGCGGGTTACCATTGAGGCAACCTGTCCCGCCAGAACACAGCCGTTCTTGACGTCGCCATCACGGGCAGCCATGCGCAGAACGCCCGTGCCCATCTTTTCAAGCTCGTCGTCGGGGTAGTTTACCGAGTCGTACTCAGCCTTTGAGTACTCCCTTGTAAACTGGTTGCGGAGCGAGCGCACGGGGTGACCGAGGCGCTTGCCCGTTACAACCGAATCAATATCCTTGGCCTTTAAGACCTTATCCTTATATTCCTGAGCGATTGTGCATTCCTTGGCTACCAAAAAGCGGGTGCCTACCTGAACTCCTACAGCTCCCAGCATAAACGCCGCAGCAACCTGTCTGCCGTCGGCAATGCCGCCCGCCGCGATAACGGGGATCTTTACCGCGTCAACGACCTGGGGCACCAGAGCCATTGTTGTAAGCTCGCCCACATGACCGCCGCTTTCGCCGCCCTCAGCAATAAGCGCAAAGGCACCTAACTTTTCCATGCGGCGCGCAAGAGCCACCGACGGAACAACGGGGATAACCTTAATACCCGCGGCAAGCCACTTTTCCATATATTTACCGGGATTGCCCGCGCCTGTGGTGACTACGGGGATACTCTCCTCTACCACAACCTCGGCTACCTCGTCGGCAAAGGGGCTCATCAGCATGATGTTAACGCCGAATGGCTTGTCTGTCAGCTCCTTGCACTTCCTGATTTCGTCACGAAGCTGCTCGCCGTTTGAGTTCATTGCCGCTATAAGTCCCAGGCCGCCCGCGTTTGAAACGCCCGCCGCCAAAGAAGCGTCGGCAACCCATGCCATGCCGCCCTGAAAAATCGGGAATTCAAGTCCCAGCGACTGATCGATTATGGTAGAAATCATATGTACAATCTCCTTTACATTCACAAAGCATATTTTCATCAGCAAATGCAAGATAAGACCGCATTATAAGCCGATTTTACATACTGAGTCATTATTGATACTATCATAGCAAAAATTTGGAGAAAAGTCAACGGCAAGTTTGTTTGAGAGTTGAGTTGTGTTGTAGTGACAGGGCTTGCCCATGTCAGGCAGCGTGACGCTGCACCTAATCCGCGCAAACGTGACGCTTGACCCACGACGCGAATCATACGTTTGCGATTAACAAAACTTCTGTTCCCGCGAATTAAGTTGCGCCGTTGCAGAAACGTATTTGGGCAACCGCAAGGGTTGCCCCTACGAATGTAACAGAAATGTTTTAATGCGCCGCTATGCCGCCCCTCCCTATAAACCGATTTTAAAATAGGCGCGCCGGATGCAACGTCACGTTGCCGCGCTTCCTGCCGCGTGGCGGCTAACTGCAGTAGTCCTCTAAAATGCGTTCGAGCTCCTGTTTGTTTTGTGCGTAAATACCGTTTTTCAACTTGATAATATCGGGCTTTGGCAGGGTCGAGGTGCGCGTTGAGGTCACCTTAAACGGCTTGTCCGAACCGCTTACGAACACCGCTATATTGCCGTTAAAGTCGCGGACATAATAACCCTCTGCGGTTGTTTGCTCCGCCGAAACCGCGGTTTGCGGACGCGCCGCTTCGGTTTGGGTGTAAAGGCTGCCTAAGCACACGCAGCTTATAAGAATTATCCCCGTAACAGCGACCAGTTTTTTCATGTACATTCCCCTTTTGCCGAGTTCTTTACTGCTATTATCGGCGCTAAAGTGTTAATTATTCATTCATTTTCATAAAATTAACCGCCGCTGTAGGGTTATTTTCTCAAAAAAAATTCAAATTATATATTTATTTTTTCGCCCCGTGGTGATATAATATGTATTAAATATGTTTATTAATTATTGATTTACTTTTATTGATTACTTTAAAAAGGAGTTAATATGCGCAATAAACGTGAAACGGATATCAGTAATTATACTGATAAAACCACGGACACAACAGCATCCGAGGTTAAAACCGAAAGCGGCGCCAAGCGGTTTTTTAAGTCGCTGGGCAAGTTTTTCCTCACGGTGTTTTGTGTCTGCCTGATTGCGGGCATTATTACGGTCGTTTCGCTGGGCATTTACATCTTCCACCTTGCATCGGAACCTACGGGTATCGACCTAAAGGCAAAGTCGATGAACCAGACCAGCCGAATCTTCGTAAAGGACAGCAAAACGGGCGAGTTCACCGAGCGGCAGAAGCTTTACGACGTTGAAAACCGCATTTGGGTAGACTACAACGATATTCCGCAGTACATGAAGGACGCGCAGGTAACTATTGAGGACAAGCGCTTCTTTGACCACAAGGGCGTAGACTGGACGCGAACCCTGTCGGCGGTAGGCTCGCTGATAACGGGCTCCAACTCATACGGCGGCTCAACAATTACCCAGCAGCTTATAAAGAACATCACCGACGACAACGAGGTGTCAATTACCCGAAAGCTGAGGGAGATATGCAAGGCGATAAAGCTTGAGCAGGAGTACTCAAAGGAGCAGATACTTGAAGCGTACCTGAACGTTGTCAACTACGGCAACAACTGCCAGGGAGTCGAGGCGGCGGCGCAGCTGTACTTTGGAAAGAGCATAAAGGACTGCTCGCTTGCGCAGTGCGTGGCGATCGCGGGCATTACCCAGAACCCGTCGCACTGGAATCCGCTGATGTACCCCGAAAACAACCTGATACGCCGCGAAAACATCTTATATGAGATGTACGACCAGGGCAAGATATCCAAGGACGAACTTGATTCGGCGCTTGCCGAGTCAAAGAACATGACATTTGTGGGCTTCTCGACCGACCACGATGATGACGACGACGAGGAAGCCGACGACAAGGTTCAAAACTGGTACTACAACCAGATGATTTATGATTTGCGCGCCGACCTTGCAAAGCTGTACAATATAAGCGAGGGCGCGGCGAGTGAGAAGATCTACACGGAAGGTCTTAACATTTACAGCGCTATGGACGAGCAGATGCAGGACTTCATCGAGTCGGCGGCGCTCAACATGGACAAGACCCAGGATCCCGATATCCAGATAGGCTCGGTACTGATGGACTTTGACGGCAGAGTCATAGCCACGGTCGGAAGCTCGCAGCGCAAAACGGGCCCTCTTGACTGGGACCGCGCAACTCACTCAACTCTGCAGCCGGGTTCATCAATCAAGCCCGTGCTTGTTTATCCGCTTGCTATCGAAAAGCGCCAGCTCTACTTCTCGTCCCAGGTTCTGGACGAACCGCTTGAGGATTACGAAGTAACCGAATCGGGCGAGAAAAAATCGGGTCCTAGCAACGCCTACGGCTCATATCTCGGCCAGATCCTGCTGCCCGACGCTATTGAGCGCTCCTCAAACGCAACTGCGGTTCAGGTGCTCAAGATGATAGGCGGCCCCGGAGAGGCGTACGACCAGGCGACCACCAAGATGGGCTTCAAAAAGCTTGACCAAGCCGATTCATACCAGATAGGTTCGCTTTCAATCGGCGGTATGGTAGGCGGCGTAAGTGTCCGTGAAATGGCGGCGGCGTTCACCTACATGGGCAACGGCGGTCTGTACTACGACCCCTACACCTACTACTACGTAACCGACAGCGAGGGCAACGTCATTATTGACAACCGCGACAAGGTTCCGCGTCAGGCTTATTCAACCGAGACCGCGTCGATTATGAACCGTCTGCTCCACTACAACATGGAGATGGTTCCCTCAACAATGCACACCTATGCAAACTACGCCGTTATTCCCGGCTGGGATATAGTGGGCAAAACCGGTACCACCGATGACGACAAGGACTGCTGGTACTGCGGACTTTCGCCCTACGGCGTAATGGCTACCTGGACAGGCTTTGATATTCCGGATACGATAAACGATAAAACCCGTTCGGCAAAGTTCTTCAACACGGTTATGAGCGAGTATCTTAAGGACAAAGATCCGCTCGACTACGTTCTGTCACCCAATGTTATCCCCGCTTCCTACAACCCCGTAACAGGTCTTATTGTCTCAACCGATTATGTAACGGGTCCGTATGTAGGCTACTATATTAAGGACAATATGCCCGCGTACGGCGAGCCGTATTACGAGCCTGTCACCTACGGCGATTATACACCTACCGTGCCCGACTACACCGGCGAGCAGCCCTCTTATATTGAGCCGAGCAATCCCGGTGAGCAAAGCAGCGGCGGCGAGCAAAGCAGCGGCGGCGAACAGAGCAGCGGCGGTGAGCAAAGCAGCAGCGGCGGAGGCGACGACCAAGGCGGAGGCGACGACCAAGGCGGAGGTCAAGGCGGCGACGGCGCACAGCCATAGCATTTTGTAACGCACAACCACTAACAACTAATCACTAACCACTAAATAATATGTTAGCAAAAAAGATGATAAAAGTGTTCGACGGCGGGTTGTTGTCTATCCCGCCGCCAAACACTGTTTGGAAAGGTAAGGTAAATATGGTATCAGTAGCAATTATGGGACACGGAGTTGTCGGCTCCGGCGTTGCCGAGATCCTTCTGACGCACAAACAGAAGCTCTTTTCAAATTTGGGCGAAGAAATCTACATCAAAAAAATTCTCGACCTCAGAGAGTTTCCCGACAGTCCCATTGCGGACAGATTCACCAAGGATTTTGAAGAAATTGTAAACGACCTTGAGATCCGCGTTGTTGTTGAGGTTATGGGCGGATTAAATCCCGCATATGATTTTGTTAAGCGCTGCCTTAAGGCAGGCAAAAGCGTAGTTACCTCAAACAAGGAGCTTGTTGCCGCTCACGGCGCAGAGCTGCTCGCGATCGCTAAGGAAGAAAACGTAAACTTTATGTTTGAGGCAAGCGTAGGCGGCGGCATTCCGATCATCCGCCCGATGAACCAGTGCCTTGTAGCAAACAACGTAAGCGAGGTTGCGGGTATTCTCAACGGCACCACCAACTTCATTCTGACAAAGATGATCGAGGAAGGTATGCAGTTTGAGGACGCGCTTAAGCTCGCTCAGGACCTGGGCTTTGCCGAGCGCAATCCTGCCGCGGATATCGAAGGTCACGACGCGTGCCGCAAGATCTGCATTCTCGCGTCACTTGCGTACGGCAAGCATGTTTATCCCGAGAGCGTTCACACCGAGGGCATTACAAAAATCACCCTCGACGACGTAAATCTCGCCGAGGCGTTCGGATATGTAATAAAGCTTATCGGCAAGGTCAAAAAGCTTGAAGGCGGCAAAATCGACATCATCACAGCGCCCATGCTGGTACCTTTCAAAAGCCAGCTTTCCAATATTGACAACGAGTTCAACGGCATTATGGTGCGCGGCGACTGCACGGGCGACGTAGTGTTCTACGGCAAAGGCGCGGGCAAGCTTCCCACTGCAAGCGCTGTTGTAGCCGATATCGTTGACTGCTGCAAGCACCTTAAGGCAAGACGCTTCCTGTTCTGGGCTGACGGCGACGGCAAAAACATCATCGACTACCGCGAGTCCGTTTCGGCTATGTTCGTAAGAGTTACGGGCGACGGCGCGCTCGATAAGGCAGAAAGCGTGTTCGGCGAGGTAAATTCCGTTGCCGACGGCGACATGACGGCGCTCATTACTCCCGAAATGCCATACGGCGTTTTTGAGGAAAAATGCACTGCGCTTGAAGCTGACGGCGTAAAGGTTCTCTCCGCTATCCGCGTAGGCGACATTTAATAATTTTAGTTTGCAAATCCAAATACATATAAAGGGGTAAAAGCACATGAGTTTGATTGTACAGAAATTCGGCGGCACTTCGGTGCGCGACGCCGAGCGTGTCATGTGCAAAGGGCAACGACGTTGTAGTTGTTGTTTCCGCACAGGGCGACACCACAGACGACCTTATCGCAAAGGCTGAGGAGATTAATCCCAACGCTTCCAGACGTGAAAAAGACATGCTTATGGCGGCAGGCGAACAGATTTCAATTGCGCTGCTTGCAATGGCGATTGAAAAGTTAGGCTATCACGCCACCTCGCTTCTGGGCTGGCAGGCAGGCTTCCAGACCTCCTCGGCTCACACAAGCGCACGAATCAGAAGGGTAAACGCTGAAAGGATCCGTGAGGCGCTCGACAAGAAAAATATCGTTGTTGTAGCGGGCTTCCAGGGCCTTTCACGCCACGGCGACATTACAACCCTGGGCAGAGGCGGCTCCGACACCAGCGCGGTAGCTATTGCGGCGGCAATGCACGCTGACCTTTGTCAGATCTACACCGACGTTGAGGGCGTTTACACAGCAGACCCGCGCAAGGTTGAAAACGCCAGAAAGCTTAAGGAGATCTCTTACGACGAAATGCTTGAGCTTGCCACACTCGGCGCGCAGGTACTTAACAACCGTTCGGTTGAAATGGCTAAGAAATATAACATCGAGCTTGAGGTGCTTTCAAGTCTTGCCAAGGCCTCGGGTACAATTGTAAAGGAGAAAACTAAAATGGAAAAAATGTTAATCAGCGGCGTTGCCAAGGATACAGACGTAGCAAGAATTTCGGTTATCGGCGTTCCCAACACTCCGGGTATCGCGTTTAAGATGTTCTCAAAGCTTTCCGCAAAGGACATCAACGTAGACATCATTCTCCAGTCCATCGGTCACGACGGCAAAAAGGATATCAGCTTCACCGTTGCCAAGTCCAGAGGCAAGGACGCTGTAGCGGCTCTTGAGGACTACATGGTAAGCCACGGCGCTAAAGAAGTTCTCTACGACGACGAGGTTGCCAAGATCTCTATCGTAGGCGCGGGCATGGAGAGCCACGCAGGCGTTGCAACAAAGATGTTTGAGGCTCTTTACGACGCTCAGATCAACATCCAGATGATTTCCACCAGCGAAATCAAGGTTTCCGTCCTCATCGACATCAACGACGCTGACAAGGCGGTTAAGGCTATCCACTCCAAGTTCTTTGATTAATAATCAGATATATGCGTAAAAGGGCACGGCTTCGGTCGTGCCCTTTTTGTTTAAAGAGCGAAGTGTTAAGAGTGGAGAGTTGAGTGAAGGGTCGCTTCGCTCCGATTTCTCTAAACTCTTAATTCTTAACTCTAAACTCTCAGCTCTCAACAAGCCTTATCGCCACGGCTGTTATGTCGTCGTCGCGGGTTTCGGCGCGGCGGCGTATTGCCTCCTGAACCACCGCCTGAGCCAAATCCTGCACGCTTCCCTCTTTCCAAGAGCGGATAAGCCTTTCCAGCCACTTTTCATCGCCTGTAATTACTCCGTCTGACACCATAACTATCATATCTCCCGCACCGAGCTTGATTGTATCCGTAGAAAATTTGATGTTGTTCAGAATTCCCGCGGGCAGCGACGGCATTTCACGCGTCAGCAGCCTGCCTCCCTTTTTTATATAGGTCAGCGGAGCGCCCGCCTTTTTAAGCGTTACTCCGCCCGTGAACAGGTCTACGCCTGCCAAGTCCACCGTTGAGAGCGATTCGTCACCGCTTTTTATCATCAGCGCAGAATTGGCGATCTGAAGCGAGCTGTCGGGCGAAAGCCCCGACCTTAGCAGCCTGCCCATAACCGACACAGCCATGTTTCCGTCGACCGCGGCTCTGCCGCCCGTGCCCATTCCGTCGCAGACCAGCGCGTAGGTGCTGCCCATTCCGTCGCTGAAATAGTCAATGCAGTCGCCGCACAACTTGCCGCCGTCGGCAATATGCTGGTCAGTGCCGATTTCCACATCAAATAGCGGCATTTCGCACATCGCCGCGCGCACTCTGCCGCCCTCGCAGCTTAACGCCGGCAAATCGAACCGCCGTCCGCAGCACTTGCTGACCTCGCGCGCTAAAACGCCCTTTGAGATTTTTTTGTCGGAGCGCTGAGAAAGCTCAAGCTCAACAGTCATTCTGCCGTTTCCGTTTCTCAGGCAAACGCAGTCCGCAACGGCGTACCCCAAAGCGCTGAGGGAAGATATGATCCTCTCGGCGCTGTCCTCGTCCGAGACTCCCGTTGAGCCGAACTCCTTTGAAAGGTCGCGCAGAATATCGCTCACGCCTGCAAACTGCCCTGCCACAACGCCCCTAAGCTCGGCAACACGGCTCTGAGCCTCTCTTGCCGCAAGCAGGTGACGGTAATTTTTGTTCATGTGCTCGGCTATTTCGCCCTTTTTGCAGCAGTTTTTGACGAAGGCTTCCTCAACATCCTTTTCGCTGAGGCTTCCGTTTTCCGCCATGACCTCCTCAAGGCGGCGGAAGTCGTCACGCGTAACGCCGCCCTTGTGCTCGTAGCAGTACATTTTCAGTCCGCAGCCCGAGCATACGTCGCGCGCCACGTTCTCGCAGACCTGCTCAAATGACGGCGAGTACATTTCGCCCAGCTTTTCCGACACCGCTTTTACGTCGTTTTTAACGTTGGCGATTGCTTTTGAGGTGAAGTCGAGCCGCATTACAACGTTGCGCCGCAGGCTCTCGCCCAATGAGGCATTTCGTTCGCTGCCGAAAAGCGGCGACACCACATTGCCGACCTCCTTGGGCAGAACCATGAATATCACCGCGCCCATAAGGCTTTCGATAATTACGGAAGGCATCATGTTTTCACGCCCGAACGCAAGGCTCATAAGCGAGTTTGACATAAAAAAGCTGACCGCGCAGCCAAGCCTTCCCAAGGGCGCAAACACGCCAGACATAAGCCCTCCGAAGGCGAATCCGCCGCAGATATAGCCCAAGCCCGTATCGGCAAGGCTGAAAACCGCACCCGTGGCGGCTCCGCTTACGGCTCCTCCCGCAACGCCGCCGTAACGCGCGCAGAGCAGAATAACCGCGACGGCGATTACATGCCCTGCCGACACGCCCTCGACCGCCAAATCACCGAGAGAGAGCATAAGCACGCAGCCCGTAAGCACCACGCCCGCGCTCTCCTGCCGCGTAAAGGACGAAATGCTCCTGCGGCGTGTGCTCAGGCGCACAGTCATAGCCATAAAGTACGCCGCAGCGCCCGCAAGCGCCGCCTCGATAACGCAGTCGGTGATTGAGGAAAGAGTGCTCATATTGCCGAACACAAGCGCAATACCCGTAGACAGCACGGTTCCGAACGCCACAAGCGGCGCAAACAGCCTGCTCTCCCTGATGAAGTCAAGCTCGCTGAACAGCCAGCGCAGCGCCCCTATCGCCACAACCACCGCAACATACCTGAAGCTGCCCGACGGAGTGAGCACCGTGTAACCGAGAGCCGTGCCCGTAAGCGATGACAGCAGCCTGTTTTTTGGCACCGCCGCCGCATAAGAAGCCCCGAACGGAGCCAAATTCCCCATTACCGCGCCGTGCGACACCAAAAAACCAAGCAGTCCGTAAATGACATTTGCCCCTGCGTTTCTGACAAAGCTTTCCCTATTTGCACGCCTTACGCGTGCTGTTTTTACGCTCTCCATAGTTTAAACTTCCTTTGCTTTTGATAAAACTATTGTATAATGAAGCCGTCAATCGTTTTGTCACACCATGGCAGGTTGTTTTTATATTCTTTTGTAGAAATTTCTTGCCAACTGCTTGTATCTTTTGCGCTTTTGGACTATAATGTAATTATCAAGCTGAAAGGAATAATTATATGATTATAATGTCGGTTGACTTGGGAAAAGCCAGAACAGGGCTTGCGCTAAGCGATAAAACGGAATTCTTGGCGTCACCGTACAAGGTGATTTTTGAGAAATCGCCAAACAAACTGCCCGATAAAGTCGCTCAGGCGGCAAAAGAGGCAAATGCGGAGCTAATTGTGGTTGGGCTGCCGAAAAACATGGACGGATCCGAGGGCGAAAGCGCCCAAAACGCGCGCGCCTTTGCCGAAAAGCTAAAGGAACTGACGGGGCTTCCCGTTGAAATGCAGGACGAGCGCGGCACGACCGTGACGGCTCACCATTTTTTAAACGACACCAACACCCGAGGCAAAAAAAGAAAAACCGTGGTCGACGAGGTCGCCGCCACGATTATTTTGCAAAACTATCTTGATAAACATAAAAACAAATAAATACAAACAAACCGCCGCGAATAGCCGCGGCGGAATTTTTATCAGCCCTCGAACGGAGCTACAGTATTAAATTCTTCGTCATCCTGATCATGCTGTTCCTGCTGCTGAGTGGTTGACTGTTCCTCATACGGAGCTACGGTATTGTCCTCGGCGTCATCCTGTGACGACTGAGACGACTGGGTAGGAGCTGAGCCGTTTTCTTCATATAGCGCTACGGTGTTGTATTCATCTGTCTGTCCTCTGCTATTATCATTATCGGCAGAGGTTTTGGTCTTTTGACCGCTCGCCTTGGTGGTCGCGGCTGCGGTTGTCGTCGGTGCCTTTGACGATGAACTGTTGCTGCTGCTCTTGGAGCCGCAGCCTGTAATTGTAAACATTGCTGCCGCGGCAATTGCCGCTGTCATTACAATAACTAAAAATCTCTTTCTCATGGTTATCTACCCCTTTAATTACATTTTTCAGCAGGTTTTCCCCTGACTGTGATTAAAGTATAGCAGACAAAGTATGACAAAAACAGGACAAAAACAAGCAGTTTTTTAAAAATTAAAATTTTGCGGTAAAAATCAGGATTTTGTCTTTGTACTCAAAGCCGTAATCAACCTTGTGCAAATCCATAATCGACTTAACAATAGACAGTCCCAAGCCGTTGCCCTTAGTGGTGCGGCTTTTGTCTTTTCTTACATAGGGCTGCCAGATTTCCTTTATATCGCTTTTTGAGAGCGGCTCGGCTTCGTTTGAAACGGTAAACGTTGTGCCGTTAAGCCCTACTTTTATCACTGTTTCGGGCAGGGCGTACTTAACCGCGTTGTCGATAAGGTTTTGGAGCGCGGTTTTCAAAAGCTCTTTGTCAGCCTCGGTAATATTCTTGCCGCTGTGAGTAAACTCAAGCTTTTTGCCGTTTGGAAGCGCGGTGTAATTTTTCAGAATAGTCTCTGTCAGCTCAAGCAAATCGAGCTCAGTTTTATTGAGCTTCATTTGGTAGGAATCGAGCTTGCTGTAGCTCAGCATTCTGTGCACAAGCCCGTTTACCTCGTCGGTCTGCTCAATTATTTTGTCAATATATTCGCCGCGCTCGTCGGCGTCGATGTCCTCTTTAAGCGTGTAAGCGTAGCCGCTTATGACAAAAAGCGGAGTTTTTATATCGTGGGCAAGCGCGTTTGTCAGGTCGAGCCGCTTCTGCTCCTGAATGATCTGAGCTTTGACCGTCCTCCAAATCATCACGCACAAAATCAGCGCGATCGTCAGGAAGAACACAAAGATAACCGCCGCTCCGATTGCCAGATCCCATTTGCAGTTGTCAAACAAATTGACTTCTTTAGCGTACTGAAACACCAAGCTTCCGCTGCCGTCCGCATACTCCGATCCGTTAAAGCTAAGGTAATCCTGCGCGTAAAAAATATAATTAAGCCCGCCTGAATGGACCATATCGACGTTTGATTTGCGCTCTTGCTTTGTAAGCGAGCCGATAATATCCCTGTTGTATTCTTTGTTAAGCAGAAAGCCCTTTGGAATAGTGTTGCGGCTTATTTCGCTGCTTGAGTAAACATCGCTCTCAGCTTGCGGAGTGCGGTTAAGCTTATACGTCGCCACATTTCCGTCGATTACAAACCGTGTGTCGCTTCCGTCAACCACGACTATTCTAAGCTCAACAGGCTCAATAACAACGCCGAGTTCAAGCTTTGTGCATATCAGCTCATAGTAATTTCCGCCGTCGAGCTCGGTATTCAAATACTTTTCAATTTCACCGAACTGCTCGTCGCTGAGCGAATTGCGCAGGGTATCATAGTAAAGAAGTCCGACAAAGCTGTAGTTGCCGTCCGATTCATCTTTGACGCGAAACGGCACCGCGATGCTGCCTGCCGTATCGGCTATCACCGCGTCGGTTCTGTTGTCGGTAAACACAGCCTGGGTATCGAAGGCGTTGTCGCCGCCCTCCTTATAAATAAAATCCATTTGGTCGTTTAAAACTCCCGAAAAAGCCTCAAGACTGCCGTTTCCGACAGTCAGAAGCTGCTTCGATACCGACAGCTCTGCAAGCTCGCTGTTCTGTATATTTACCTTTTCAACGCTGAGCCTTACACCGAAGAACACCAATGACACCGTCAGCCAAACCGCAGACAGTATTATTATGATCCGCAAAAAGAGCTTGTTGCGCTCATGCTTTAACCGTTTTTCCATTTTTTTAACCTCAAACTCAAATTATCTGAGAATATTATAAAAAATTTTTTTGAAAAAGACAAGTTCTTTAGATAAACTTCAGATAAATCTTGTATAATTGAAGTATAAAATGAAACAGACATACAAACACAAACAGGAGGAAACAAAAATGAGGAAAAAAACAGTCGCTTCGGTATTGGCGTTAATGCTGATTCTGACATCAATTCCCTTCTCGGGCTTTTCCGCGTCGGCGGCTGAGGGCGAAAGCGATACGCAGCTGCCCTCATCAATTGACCTGAGGAATTACAACGGCAAAAATTACGTTACACCCGTAAAGCTCCAGAGTCCCTTCGGAACATGCTGGGCGTTCAGCCTTGCTGCCGCGGCTGAAACTGCCTATTTGTACGCAAATGACATGGGCGTTCCCGCGGGAAAGGTAAACAACACGGTCGATTTTTCCGAAAAGTACATCGCGTGGTACCTCTATCACAGCATTACCGAGGACGATGTTACAACAGGCCGAGTCCGCGCCTCTCAGATTAGCGAGGGCTTTGACTCAAGCGATGCCGAAAGCAAAAACAGCACCGCGGTCTACGGCTTCGGCGGAGAGTTCGTTCACTTCTCGGGATTCTTTGCGGCCGACTTTGGCCCCGTTGACGAAAGCGTAAGCGTAAACGGCGACACACCCTATTACTACAGCGGAAAGAACCGCAGGCGCACCCAAGGCTTAGTCGGCTATTCGGCGGCTGACGACTGGTCGCTTCCATTAAACTCCGAATACCGCAACGCTCCCTCTGACGCAGTTTTCAGAAGCAGCAAAAACCTTCCAAGCCCTGCCTCTAAAAACGCCGACGGAAGCTACAAATTCAATCAGAGCGGAGTTGACGCGATTAAATCAGAAATAGCGCAGGGACACGGAGTAGCTCTGGCTTTTTATTCCGCGGGCAATCACTACAACAATAAAACCTGGGCATGGTACAATTACGCCTCATATCTGTCAGACCACGCGGTTACTGTAGTAGGCTATGACGACAACTACTCAAAGGATAATTTTACACGCGTCAGCAAAAGCGGCAAAACGATTAAAAACAGCACGCCTCCCGGTGACGGAGCGTTTATAGTCAAGAACAGCTGGGGCGCCCTGACCGACGAGGACAGGGCGACCGCAAAAACAGATAAATACGGAAAAGTTACCTACGAAAATCCGAACGCGACTCCCTGGGGCATTGACGACAGCGGATTTTTCTATCTCTCCTACTACGACCAAACAATCGTGTCCCCCATCAGCTTTACCTTTGACAATTCTGCCGACAGCCCCTCAAGCCGCAACTGCGACCAGTACGATTTGCTGATGACGGGCGTTTACTCAAACAACGACTACATCGCCGAGGCAAAGACCGCGAATGTATTTGACGCCGAGGAGGACGAATACCTTTATCAGATTTCTTACAGAACAAACACCGACAACACAACGGTGCATTACGAAATCTACAAGAACCCCGAAGCCGATAACCCCTCGTCCGGAACGCTGCTCGAAAAGGGAGATACCCTTCACGCGTATATGGGTTACTACCGCATAGATCTAAACGGAGAATACTTCATGCGCAAGGGCGAAAGATACTCGATCGTTCTGACGATGACTCACAAAGACAGCAGCGGAGCCGAGGTTTACACCGATACCGTTCCTTACGCGGCAAACATTCACCCCAAAAACAGCCCCAAGCCAAACGGAGTTATCAACAAAGGCGAAAGCTTTTTGTATGCCGACGGAAAGTGGAGCGATATGTCAGAGCTGAAAAGCAGCCTTATCGACTCGGTTTATCAGTACTGCTCCGATACCGACGACCTGGATCATGTGCTGATTTCAAGGAACCCCGAGGGCAAAGAAAACTTTGTGGTTGACAACTACCCGATAAAGGGCTTGCTTATCCCCGCAAAAGCACACGACGCGGGAGTTCTTCTCGGCGACTCGGACGGAAGCGGCGAGGTTGAAATAAAGGACGCGACTCAAACTCAGCAGTTCCTGGCTGAAATGTCCGTAAATTCCTTCTGTGAGAACGCCGCCGACGTCAACCGCGACGGCAAGGTAAATATAGATGACGTAACGATCACTCAGCGCTATTTGGCTGAAATGACAGCCCCCGAGGGTATCGGAAAAGTAATTTATACATAAAATAATCCCTGCGTATTCGTTAAGATACGCAGGGAAATTATTTATTATTCGATAATAGAATTATTTATGCTGATTCCTGATAAGAAGTAGACTTAGATTTGCGAGGATATTTTTCGCAAGACGAGGCGAAGGACGCCGCAAGGCTGGCGCCTTGCAAGGACGACAACGAAGTATTGAGGAAAATAGACCGCAAAGATTGTCTGCTTTTTATTAGGTTTCAGTATTAACTCTGTCAGCGGGAACCGCGATATAGCAGCCCAGTCCACTGTCTTCAAGAGTAACAACGCCTGTGATGGTAATCGTGGCGTCATCTGCGGGATATGCGTCAATGCTGTCGGCGCCGTCGATTTTATAGGTGGTGCCGATTTTGCTGCTTGCGCCGTCGCTGATCGAGACAGTTGCCTTTGCGCCGAAGTTGGAGCGGCTGTTGATGCCGGTGATCTTAACAACCTCGCCCTGGTGGCCGTTTGTCTGCATTTCGGAAGCGTAAGCCTTAAGAGCGTCATAGTCGCCCTCGCCGAAGGTAGCGGTGGGATTGTCGTAGTCAGCGTCAGCCGATTTGCTCGACTCGTCAGCCTTTGAAGCCGCGCTGCTGTCAGATGCCTTGCTGCTTTCCTCGGTCTTGCTTGACGATGAGCCGCACGCCGCAAATACGGACGCCGAAAGCGCCAGTGCCATTGAAACAGCTATGATTTTAAATAATTTTTTCATTATTAACTCCTATTATTATAAGGCGCAAACCCAAAAAGTCTGCGCCTTGTTTTAGTTTTTTAATTATGCCCAGTTGAGGGTATCGCTGTAAACGTTGATGTAATCCTGAGCCGAGCGATCCCAGCTGTTGTCGCTCATCATAGCGCGCCACATAAGCTGGTGCCAGCCCTGGTCATCCTGAATGCCCCACAGAGCGCGGCGTACAGCGTGCTGCATGTCGGCTGTGTAGTAGTTCTTGAAGGTAAAGCCGTTGCCGTAGTTGTCGGCTGAATCGAATACAGAGTCCTTAAGACCGCCTACCTCGCGTACTACGGGGATAGTGCCGTAGCGCAGAGCGATCATCTGAGCAAGGCCGCAGGGCTCCTGAGCCGAAGGCATAAGGAAGATATCAGCGCCTGAGTAAATCTTTCTCGCAAGCTCGGGAACAAAGCCGTGGCAGAAGATAAGTCTGCCCGGGTACTTGGCCTGCATGTAGTTGAAGTAATCCTCATATTCCTTGTCGCCCGAGCCGAGGATAACAAACTGCATGTTTTCTGTGTTCATAAGCTCCTCAAGACCCATACGTACAAGGTCAAGACCTTTATGGGAAACAAGGCGGGTAACCATAGCAACAAGCGGAATGCTCCAGTTGACTTCGAGAGTAAGTCTTTCCTGAAGTCTGCGCTTGCACTCGCCCTTGCCGCTCATATCCTCTTTGGTGTAGTTGCAGTAGATCTGATAGTCGGTAGCGGGGTCGTAGCTTGCAAGGTCGATACCGTTCTTGATACCGCAGAGCTTATAGTGACGGAGGTTCAGCTCGTCATGCAGACCCCAACTGTACCACGGATCCTTGATCTCGGCAGCGTAGCTGGGAGATACGGTGGAAACGCGGGTAGAGGTCTCGATAGCGCCCTTCATCATGTTGAGCTTGCCGTTCATCTCAAGAATGTGGCATTCGCTTGCGGGAATACCTACGCATTCGGTGTTGACTTCCCAGCCGTACTCGCCCTGATACTGGATGTTATGGATGGTGAACAGGCTCTTGATGTTGTAATACCAGGGTCTGTGTGAGTAGAACAGATAGTAGTAAACGGGAACAAGAGCTGTCTGCCAGTCGTTTGCGTGGATGATATCGGGATGGAAGTCGATGTAAGGCAGCATTTCAAGAATGGCGCGCGAGAAGAACGCAAAGCGCTCGGCGTCGTCATAGTGGCCGTAAAGTGTGCCGCGCTTGAAGTAGTACTCGTTGTCGATGAAGTA
The DNA here is from genome assembly GCA_900316435.1 of uncultured Eubacteriales bacterium. Taxonomy (GTDB): domain Bacteria; phylum Bacillota; class Clostridia; order Oscillospirales; family Acutalibacteraceae; genus Ruminococcoides. Next base: position 30,397 of record ONCY01000020.1, read on the forward strand.
ATAGGTGCAGTCGTTCCAGCGAGCCCAGAACAGTCCGCAGTACTGGTGTCTCCATGCTACGGGTACGGTGAAGTTTGTGATAAAGTTGAGCTGATTTCTGAGATCCTGCGGAATGGTGCCGTAAAGCGGCACTACGATACGGCAATCCTGACCCTTTCTGCACAGGGTATGCGGAAGGCTGCCCGCAACATCGGCAAGTCCGCCGCTGCCGCAGAAGGGATTAGCCTCAGAAGCACAATACAATATTCTCATTGGTGTTTCCTCCTATAAAGATGAATTTGATTTATCTGTTGACATAGCGCAAGACCGCTATATCAGACTATTGACTTCTTCGCTATATAAATAGGATAGGATTCAAAGCCCATAAGCGAACGCTCGTCCTTGATTGTAACGTCCTTGTCGATGATAACATAGTTGAGGTTGGTGTTTTTGCCGATTTTTGTATCCTGCATAACAATACAGTTAGAAAGCTTTGCGCCCTCGCCTACATAAACGCCCTTTGAGATAACGCAGTTCTCGACCTCGCCGTCGATAACGCAGCCCTGAGCGATGATGGAGTTCTTGACCTTGCTCTGCAGACCGTACTTTGAGGGAGCGTCGTCACGTACCTTTGTATAGATAGGACGCTTGGGATTAAACAGCTCGTCGCGCACTTCCTTCTTCATGAGGTCCATGTTGAAGTTGAAGTAGTCGTTGATTGAGCTGATAGCCGCCGTGTAGCCCTTGTTTTCAAAGGCGTAAACGTTCATTCTGCCTACGGCGTCCTGAACAAGGCGCTTGATGTCGAGCTGGTTAAGGCTTAACGCCTTGCGGATCTCCTCCATGAGGATCTCCTTTTTGATGAGAACCGAACCGAATACCTGGTTAACGACCTCTTCTGTAGCGCTGGGCTTAACGAATACCTGCTCAACCTTGCCGTCAGCGGCAACGTCAACGGTTATCGGGCGGTCATAGCCGCCGGGAACAACATGGTTCTTGAACACAAGAGTCATGTCGGCGTTTTTCTTTGAATGGAATTCAAACAGCTCGGTGTAGTCAAAGTTGCATACAACGTTGCCCGGAGAGATCATAACATATTCCTCGCGGCAGTTTTCAAGATAGCCGTGCATGTTGTAGATCGTCTCAACATAGCTGCCGAACGACTTTCCGCCGTAAGGAGTCAGCAGGGTAAGGCTGCTTCTTCTTTTTGAAAGGTCATAGGCGCTGCCCGAGCCGACGTGGTCGGTGAGCGAAAGGAAGTTGCTCTTTGCTATGATGCCTACGTTGTTGATACCCGCGTTTGACATGTTTGAAAGCACAAAGTCAATTACTCTGTACTTGCCGCCGATGGGTATGCTTGCGGTCGTGCGGGAAGCGGCAAGCTCGGGGATTTTATCGTCGAGAGTACCCGCGAAAATAAAGCCTAATACGTCGTTACTTCTCATTTAGCCTCTACCTCCGTTTCACTGTCAATCATTTCTTTAGCCTTGATTACCGCGCCGTCGGCGATTTTGGTGTTCTCGCCTATTACGGCAATACCCCAGTTGTCGCGGTTTTCAACTTCCTCGGGACGCTGGCCTACCTTGGCGTTTTTGCCGATAACGGTATTCTCGGCTACAATAGCGAACTGAACCGTAGCACCGTCCTCGATCACCGCGCCGGGCATGATGATAGAGGAGTTGATTGTAGCTCCCTTGCCTACGGTAACGCCCGAGAACAGGATCGAAAACTCCAGATTGCCGTCAACCTCGCAGCCGTCTGCTACCAGCGAGTTCTGGATGTTGGCGTCGGGTGAGATATAGTGGGGCGGCATCATGGGATTGCGCGAATAGATGTCTTTTAAGTCGAGGGTGACCTTGGGGTCGAGCAGGTCCATGTTAGCCTCCCAAAGGCTGTCGATGGTTCCTACGTCCTTCCAGTAGCCCTCAAAGGGATACGCAAACATTCTCTCGCCGGCGTTGAGCATTGCGGGAAGAACGTCCTTGCCGAAGTCGTGGCTTGACCCCTCAAGCGCATCGTCGTCGGTGAGATATTTTTTCAGCTCTTTCCAGCTGAAGATGTAGATACCCATAGAGGCGTTTGTGCTCTTGGGATGCTCGGGCTTTTCGTCGAACTCATAGATTTCGCCGTCCTCATAGGTGTTGAGGATACCAAAGCGCGAAGCCTCGGAAAGCGGAACGTCGATTACGGCGATTGTGCAGGCGGCGTTCTTCTCCTTATGGTACTCAAGCATTTTGTTGTAGTCCATTTTATAGATGTGGTCGCCCGAGAGGATTACGACATAATTAGGATCGTAACGCTCGATGTAGTTGATATTCTGGAAGATCGCGTTTGCGGTGCCCGAATACCAGTCGGCACCTTTAATGGCCTGATAAGGGCTCAGACAGTTTACGCCCGAATGCATACCGTCCAAATCCCACGGCTGACCGTTTCCGATATACTCGTTAAGAATGAGCGGCTGGTACTGGGTTAGAATACCCACAGCCTCAATACCGGAATTTACACAGTTTGACAGCGGGAAGTCAATAATGCGGTACTTGCCGCCGAACGGTACGGCAGGCTTGGCGAGTTTTTTTGTCAGCACGCCCAGTCTGGAGCCTTGTCCGCCCGCAAGCAGCATCGCAACTACTTCCTGTTTTGGGAACATTTGCATGTAATAACCTCCGTTTTCTTATATAGATTAAATTGTTTCCAATTATTTGGCTGATTTAGGCGGGTTACTCGTTTTCGCCCACGCATTTAAGATAGATAACGCCCATTGGCGGCAGGGTAAGCGGCAGCCCTTGGTTGCAGCCGTGGATCTTTCTCGGCACAGGTCTGATCTCGCTTCCGTTTAAAATACCCGAGCCTCCGAATTCTACCATATCGGAGCTGAAAACCTCGGCGTAAACGGCGTTTTTGGACACGCCTATAACGTATTTTTTATGCAGAATCGGGCGGAAGTTGCACACGGCGATAATCTCGTTGTCGTCCTCGTCGGTGCGCTTGAAAGCAATTACCGAGTTGGTGTAATCGTCGTGATGGATCCAGTCAAAACCCTTCCAGCTCGCGTCGCGCTCAAAGAACGGGCGGTTCTCAAGGTAAAACTTGTTCAGCTCACGGAAAAAGTGCTGGAGCTGGCGGTTCTTTTCGTTTTCTGTAATAGTCCAGCAAACGGGAACGCTGTATTCCCAGTTGATGACCTGACCTGTTTCGGCGCCCATAAACACCAGCTTTTTGCCGGGATGGGCATACATATATGTAATAAAGGCGCGGTATTCGGCAAACCTGTCACGGTTCGCGGACTCAAGCCCCTTTACAAGCATTCCCTTGTCACGCGAGACCTCGTCGTGCGAGAGCGGCAACAGGAAGTGCTCGGAAAACGCGTAGAAAAAGCTGTAGGTAAGGTTGTCGTGATTGAACGGCCTCCACTGCGGATCGAGCGTCATGTAGTTTATCATGTCGTTCATCCAGCCGCCGTTCCACTTGTAGTCAAAGCCCATTCCGCCTTCTTCGATTTTATGCGTAACCTTTGACCACGATGTCTTTTCCTCGGCGAACATGAGCGCGCCGGGATGGAACATATGCACGGCGGTGTTCAGGCGCTTAACAAACTCTATGGCCTCAAGGTTTTCCTTGCCGCCGAACCTGTTTGGCTCCCACTCACCGGCGGTCTTGCCGTAGTCGAGGTACAGCATCGACGACAGCGAGCCCACGCGCAGACCGTCAAGATGATAGTATTCAAGCCAGAAAATGGCGCATGACACCAAAAAGCTCAGCACCTCGGGCTTTGCGAAATTGAACAGGCAGGTGTCCCACGACGGGCGCTCGCCCAGCTTTGGATCCTCGTCCTCAAAAAGCGCGGTGCCGTCAAATTTTGCCAGCGCGAAGTCATCCTTCGGAAAATTTGACGGAACCCAGTCAAGGGTTACGCCGATGCCCGCCTGATGCAGCCTGTCTACAAGGTACATAAAGTCTTTGGGCTCGCCGAAACGCGAGGTCGGCGCAAAGTAGCCCGTTGTCTGATAGCCCCAGCTTCCGTCAAAGGGGAACTCCATCATCGGCATAAGCTGAACGTGGGTGTAGTGCATGTCCTTAACGTATTCGGTCAGCTCGTCGGCGTATTGGCGGTAGGAATAAAAGCTTCCGTCCTTGTTTTGCTTCCAAGAGCCGAGGTGCACCTCATAAAGGTTCATCGGCTCCTTTAGCGAATCTCTGCCGCGGCGGTTCTCCATCCATTCACTGTCGCCCCATTCATATCCGCTAAGGCTGTAAATTCTTGAAGCGCGCTTGGGCTGAACCTGAGCGAAGAACGCGAACGGATCGGCTTTTAAAATCCTCTCGCCGCCCTGAGTCAGAATGCTGAACTGATAGCTCTGCCCCTCCTCGGCGCCCTCAACAAACAGCTCCCAAGCTATTTCGTCGCAGCGGCTCATCACACCTTCATCGCTGTTCCAGCCGTTGAAGTCGCCCACTACCGAAACGTCTGCGGCGTTCGGAGCCCACACGCGGAACAGCACGCCGTTTTTGCCGTCACGCTCCTCAAAATGCGCGCCAAAGTAGTTGTAAGCGCGCACGCTGTCGCCCTCACAAAACAATGTTATTTCGCTGCGTTCGTCGTTAAAGCTGTAGTTCATAGTAGCTGCTCCTATTGGCTCTTATCGGTAAATAGTCATAGTTATCCCAGATTATATCTTTCTAATATATATAATACCAAAAAATTCTGTGAATTTCAAGCAAATTGAAAAATTTGCAAACGAAATTTTAGTGTATTTTTTATAAAATGTTAACAAAAATATCATTCAAAGCCAAAAAAACGGCCGCCACGCGGCAGGAAGCGCGCCTTTGGATAACATGCCTATAACAAATACCTTTCTGCAACGGCGCATCCAAACTCGCGGGAACGCGACATTCCATCCAAAGCCGCTTTGGTGCGCCCACAAAAAAAGTGCGCCTCCAAAGAAGCGCACTTTGTTGCTTATTATTCCGCATTCCGAATTCAGAATTCAGAATTAAATCACAGCTCTGCGAAATACTTAATTGTTCTTACCATCTGGCTGGTATAAGAGTTCTCGTTATCGTACCAGGAAACAACCTGAACCTCATAGAGGTCGTCTGCAACCTTGGAAACCATGGTCTGGGTAGCGTCAAAGAGTGAGCCGTATCTCATACCGATAACGTCGGAAGAAACGATGGGATCCTCGTTGTAGCCGAAGGACTCGGAAGCAGCAGCCTTCATAGCGGCGTTGATGCCTTCAACGGTAACGTCTGTGCCCTTAACAACAGCTGTAAGGATAGTTGTTGAACCTGTGGGAACGGGAACACGCTGAGCTGAGCCGATGAGCTTGCCGTCGAGCTCGGGGATAACAAGGCCGATAGCCTTTGCAGCGCCTGTGGAGTTGGGAACGATGTTTGCAGCGCCGGCTCTTGCACGTCTGAGGTCGCCCTTTCTGTGAGGACCGTCAAGGATCATCTGATCGCCTGTGTAAGCGTGGATTGTGCTCATGATACCGCTCTGGATGGGAGCATACTTGTTAAGAGTATCAGCCATGGGAGCAAGGCAGTTAGTTGTGCAGGAAGCAGCGGAGATGATGGTGTCCTCAGCGGTGAGAACGTTCTCGTTTACGCTGAATACGATAGTGGGAAGGTCTTTGCCCGCGGGAGCGGAGATAACAACCTTCTTAGCGCCTGCGTCGATGTGAGCCTGGCTCTTAGCCTTTGAGCAGTAGAAACCTGTGCACTCCAGAACAACGTCTACGCCGATCTCGCCCCAGGGAAGCTCAGCAGCGTTGGGCTTAGCATAAATTGTGATTTCCTTGCCGTCAACAATGATTGAGTTCTCGCCTGCCTCTACGGTGTGAAGATTCTCGCCGATAGTACCGCAGTAGCCCTTCTGAGCTGTGTCGTACTTAAGCAGGTTAGCAAGCATTTTGGGATCGGTAAGATCGTTGATAGCAACAACCTCGTAACCCTCTGCGCCGAACATCTGACGGAACGCAAGACGTCCGATACGGCCGAAGCCGTTAATTGCAACTTTTACTGACATAAAAATTCCTCCTAAAAATAAGATAAGTTTATTATATTACATTTTTTCGTTTTCTTCAATAGTTTGCCAAAAAAATAACACCTTTTTTTGAAATTTTTTCCAACTGTCAGCAATAATTGTTTGATTAATAGAATTTTCATGTCGGCGGCATGTACTTTATTGCTGAAATAGAATTATTTTTTACAAAACTATCACTTTTCTTATTGACATTCAATTGTTTTTATTATAGAATAACTGTAGACTCTATAACTATGGGGTTTGCAATTGTATGCCTCCGTCAAAGAAGGCGGGAGCTGCGATTCGCTTTTTTTAATCAGACTCTTTCAGGAGCCGTTATATATAGATATTTTTTAATTATTATTTATCCCTTTTTATATTAAATTGAAAAATATTATATTCCTACAATTGAATATTATGTAACGGCACCGAAAGGTTTTGTTTAGATTAAAGCTGTTTAACTTTAAAAAATGAAACAAGGAGGTGTCAGGGAGATGGTTAGTGTAGTGATTTTGATCATAGGCATTGTCGCTGCCGCTGTCGTCGGTATTGCTTTGGGCATTTTTGTTGGTATTACCATAAGGAAGAATACCGCCGAAAAAGAAATAGGCAGCGCCGAAGAGGAAGCAAAGCGCATTGTTTCCGATGCTATCAAAAACGCCGAGGCTAAGAAGAAAGAACTTGTGCTTGAGGGTAAAGAAGAGGTTCACCGCTTCCGCAACGAGAGCGAGAAGGAAATCGCCGACCGCAGACGCGAGGTTCAGCGCCAGGAGCGCCGTATCCAGCAGAAAGAGGAAACGCTTGACCGCAAGCTCGATAATGTCGAGAAGAAGGACGAAAAGGTTTCCCGCAAGATCAAAGAAGCCGACGCAAAGCTTGAAGAGATTGAAACCATCAAGAAAAGCCAGTTTGAAATGCTGGAAAAAATCTCGGGTTATACAGCCGAGCAGGCAAAAAGTTACTTACTCTCCCAATTGGAAAACGAGCTGACTCACGAAAAATCCGTGAAGATCATGGAATATCAGGAGCAGCTGAAAGACGAAGCCGACGAAAAGGCAAGAAACATTATTTCACTTTCCATTCAGAAGCTTGCCGCGGAATATGTCGCGGAGGCTACGATTTCGGTAGTACCGCTTCCCAATGACGAAATGAAGGGCCGCATTATCGGCCGCGAGGGAAGAAACATCAAGGCTATAGAAACGCTTACGGGCGTCGATCTTATTATCGACGATACTCCCGAGGCAATCACACTCTCGTGCTTTGAGCCGGTTAGGCGTGAGGTAGCGAGGATCGCCTTGGAGCGCCTTATTTCCGACGGAAGAATCCATCCCGCCAGAATTGAGGAAACAATTGAAAAAGCACGCCGTGAGGTCGACTCTACCATCAAGCGTGATGGCGAGCGCGCCGTGCTTGAGCTCGGCATTCACAATATTCATCCCGAGCTTGTCAAGCTGCTCGGCCGCTTGCGTTACCGCACCAGCTACGGCCAGAATGTGCTTAAGCACTCTATCGAGGTAGCGTACCTTGCGGGTATGATGGCAAGCGAGCTCGGAATCGATCCCACGCTCGCAAAACGCGCGGGTCTGCTGCATGACATAGGCAAATCAATCGACCACGAGGTTGAGGGAACACACATCCAAATCGGTGTTGACCTCGCCAGAAAATACAAGGAGAGCGATGCGGTCATCCACGCTATCCACGCTCACCACGGCGACGTAGAGGCTAAAACGATTGTCGCAATTCTCGTTCAGGCTGCCGACGCGCTTTCAGCAGCACGCCCGGGCGCAAGACGCGAGAACGTTGAAAACTACATCAAGCGCCTGCAAAAGCTTGAGGAGGTTGCCTCATCATTTGACGGCGTTGAAAACTGCTACGCTATTCAGGCGGGACGCGAGGTTCGCGTTATGGTCAAGCCTGAATCCGTTAAGGACGAGCGCATGATCCCCCTCGCAAGAGAGATCTGTAAAAAGATTGAGGAAGAGCTTGAGTATCCCGGTCAGATCAAGGTTAATATCATCCGCGAGAGCCGGGCGGCAGAGTTTGCAAAATAGAATTAAACAGTTAAAATCGTCCCCTGCTTTTCAGCAGGGGATTTTTTGCCGGGAACGTGACGTTCCATCCAAAGCCGCCTTTGGAAAAATTGATATAACAAAAACGTTTTACTAACGGCGTGCCCAATCTCGCGGGTCGCCATGTTTAATCAATCTAAAACGTCTGATGCGCGTCCTGAAAGTCGCGTCACGCGACCGCCTTTTGACAAATCGGTTTATAGGAAAACTCGGTATAACGGCGCAGCTTATGAATGTGGAATTTGAAATTGTTTTTTCAATAAGGCTTCTGTTAGTTTAAAACTCCACTCTAAACTCTCAAAAAATTATTTTCCTGTCCCTTTTACAATTATATATTGCACACCGTGTAAAACTATGATATACTTTATGTAATTATAATATGCCTACAGCGAAAGGAGTACATAA
>ONCY01000003.1 GCA_900316435.1 uncultured Eubacteriales bacterium
GCAAGTCCCTTTAAGTCGCCGTTGACCGCCTTAACTATCGCGTCGGCGCCCTCCTTCTTGAACTTCTGCATTCCTTCGTCGAGTTTCTGTGAGCCGTCTTTAAGCTGGGTAACGCCGTCAATGAGCGCGCCCGCGCCGTTTTTGAGCGACTTGATTCCGTTGAAGAGCTGTACAGCGCCCGAATGCAGCTGACTTGTGCCTGCCTTAAGCTGCGAGGAGCCGTCTTTAAGCTTAGAAGAGCCGCTTTTTAATTCGGAGGTTCCGCTCTTGATTTGGCTTGTTCCGTCTTTAAGGTCGCCGGCGCCGCTTGCAAGGTTAGCCGTGCCGTTCTTTAAGGTGATCGTGTTGTTGAAGATTTCCCTTGCGCCGCCGTTTGCTTTGTCAACGCCGCTTGTATAGTTGATAACGCCGTTATAGAACTGGTTGTAGCTGTCAAGCTGAGCCTTGAGTGCCTTAAGCGCCTCTCTGCCGCCTGCTGCCTGCTGAACAGCCTGGGCAATCTGAGCCTGAACCTGCTCGCCCTGCATATTTGTTTCAATTGCCTCGGTGATTTTTGCCTCGACCGTGCCGTCGATCGTTGAGGACATGCCCGCCATCTGAGCGGCAATGCCCTTGCTTACCTGAAGCTGTACCTCGTCGGGGATCTGACCCGCCGCGACCGCAGCGTCGAATGATTCGCTGTCCATGCCCAGACCTGCTGCCGCGAGGACGCCGTTTGTGACCTGAGTTCTGACTGCCGCCTCAACAGACTGGCGGATAAAGTCGCGCTGGCTCTCTACGGTTGAGCTTACGGTTTTGTAGGCTGTGTCATTGGCAAGCTTTGTTACGTTTTCCTCGCTGAGCTGACCGATAAGGGCGTCGAGTACAGAGGCGTAGTTTTCGATTGTAAGGGGCTCGGCCTTAAGTCCCGCAGCCGCGATTTGCTTGTCGGCTTCTGACAGGAAGGTCTTGAATACCTGTGCCGCGCCGCCCTGGAGCTGAGCGCTGTTTGAGGAAATCTGATCAAGGCCGCCCGCAAGCTCGCCGATGTAGTATTTAAGTGTGGCTACGCCGCCGTCGAGCGTTGAGGCTCCGTTGCTGAGGTCGCCCGCGCCGCTGTCAAGAGCGGTTGCACCGCTTTGAAGTTTTGCTATGCCGCCGTCAAGATCCGACGCGCCGTCTGCGAGAGTGCCTGCGCCGCTGTCGAGAGAAGCCGCGCCGCTTTGAAGCTGATCGGCTCCGTTGTAAAGCTGGTTTACGCCGTCAATCAATTCGCCCGATTTGTCAAGCAGGGTGCTCAGTCCCTTGTAAAGCTGCGAGGTGCCGTCCGCAAGCTGGGTTACGCCGTCGGTCATTTCCTTTAGCTTTTTCTTGAGGGTGTCGATTTCTCCGTCAAATTTGGAGGTGTCGATGTCGTTGAACACTTCGTTTGTTGCTACGGTAAGGGTTGTGGCAAGCTCAAAGTCCTTTACATCAGCAGAGATTTCAACGGTTGAGGGAAGGTCGAGCTTGTCGCCGAGCGCGAGGCTCTCGTTAAGTCCCGGAAGCGCAAAGCCCGCTACATAGGTGTGGCTGCCGTCGTTGATTACCTTGCCGTTTGATACGTCGACGTTGGTGAACTTTTCGTTGTCGAGCATCATACCGGTAAGGATAACAAAGGGAACGTAGATTTTTTCTTTCTTGTCCCCGATTTTAACCTCCTCAAACTGACGGTTGGTGTAGGTGAAGGTCATCTTGAGCTTTCCGCTCTTGCCCGCTAAATCTTTGGGAGCTACGGGCGTGCCGTCGAGCGTGTACTGAATTGAAACGCCTACGGGAAGCTGCTCGTTTGACTTGCCCTTGTAGTAGATGTCCTGGCCGTTTGCGCCCCACTCGAGCATTTTGTTTTCGTCGATTGTATAGGTTTCGTCGCCCTTTACGTTTTCAATGTCGGTAAGATTTGACTTATCCTTTATCTTATCAGCCTTTTGGGGGTTCTTTACCCAATCGCTGACAATGACCTTCTGAGGCGAACCGTCTGCGCCGGCGATTACATAAACGGTTTCTTCCTTTGAAAAGCGTTTGCTGTCGGAAGCGCTCTTTGCGTTTTTGGCGGCTGATTTTTCACCCGTTGTCTGTGCGGCTGCGGGCTTGTTTTGATCGGCGCCGGCGGAGTAAGCGGTTATGCCTACGGTGCTGCACATGATTGTAAGGCTCATGCCGACCGCAAGGACGCGGGGCATGTATTTTTTGATTTCGTGTTGCTTTTTCATATTGTTATCCCTCCGACTTTTCCTTTGATTTCTTTGGTCTGAAACCGATTGTTGTAACTCCGATAAACCTGTCAAACAGCATAAACAGCGCGGGCAGGAAGATTACTACGCAGAGCATGCTGATGATAGCGCCGCGCGCCATAAGTGAGCACAGCGAGCCGATCATGTCGACGTCGGAATATATCGCTACGCCGACTGTCGCCGCGAATAGTCCCATCGCGCTGACAAGCACCGACGGAATTGAAGTTTGAAGCGCTATTTTTACCGCTTCGCGTTTTTCTATTCCCGACGACCGCTCTTTTTTGTAGCGCGTCGTCATCAGTATCGCGTAGTCGACCGTCGCGCCAAGCTGGATCGTACTTATACAGATCGGGGCGATGAACGGTAGCGACTCGCCCAAATAATGCGGAAGTCCCAGGTTTATAAAGATAGCCAGCTCTATTACCGATACCAGTATAAGCGGCAGCGAAATGCTCTTTTCAACCAAGGCTATGATGATGAAGATGGCGATAATTGAAATCGCGTTTACGGTTGCGAAGTCTACCGATGTTATGTCTATCAGGTCGTTTGTGCAAGCCGCTTCGCCTACAAGCAGGCCGTCGCTGTCATATTTCTTTATTATATCGTTAAGCTCCTTGACCTGACTGCGCATTTCATCGGTGGCGGTTCGGTATTCCGAGCTGAGCAGCATAAGCTCCCAGCGGTCGCTTTTCAGAATCGAGCTTACGGATTCGGGAATGAACTCCTCGGGAATTGCGGGGCCGATAAGTGATTCAAGACCTATGCCGAATTTAATTCCGTCCGCTTGCTGCAGCTCCTCCTGCATTTTGCGGATGTCCTTTGAGGGCAGCTTTGAGTTTACCAGTACCATGTGCGTGGAGCCCATTTGGAACTCATCTTTGAGCTTTGAATTTGCTATGACGTTGGGCATATCCTTTGGCAGGCTGCGCGAAAGGTCGTAGTAAACCTCGTTGTTTGTCTTTTGGTAGCCCATAAACGCGGGAACCGCGATTACAGCGAACAGGATGAGAAATACGGGAAATGTTTTTACGATTCCACCCGCAAGCTTTTTGGGAGAGGGCACAAGCGAGCGGTGCATGGTCTTTTCAAGAACCTTGTCGAGCAAAAGAATCATCGACGGCAGCACCGTTACGCAGCCTGCAACGCCAAGCAGAACGCCCTTTGCCATAACAATACCAAGGTCGCGTCCGAGTGTAAAGGTCATAAAGCAAAGCGCTATAAAGCCGGCTATGGTGGTTACCGAGCTGCCGATAACCGAGGTGAAGGTTTCGTGTATGGCGTGCGCCATAGCTTCTTTATGGTTGGGGTATTTCTGTTTATGCTCGCCGTAGCTGTGCCACAGGAATATTGAGTAGTCCATTGTGACGGCGAGCTGCAAAACAGCCGACAGGGCTTTTGTGATGTAGGATATTTCACCGAGGAAATAGTTAGAGCCCATGTTAAGCAGAATTGCCACGCCGATGCTGCCGAGGAATACAAACGGAATGATCCAGTTGTCGAGGAACAGTACCATTGCCACAACAGCTAAGATTACCGCTATTGCCACATAAACCGCTTCCTCGCGCTCGCACAGGTCGCGCAGGTCGGTCACCATTGCGGAAATGCCCGATACAAGGCACTGCTTTCCGGCTATGCCGCGAATTTCGGTAATGGCTTCCATTGTTTCGTCAGACGAGCTTGAGGTGTCAAAGAATACCGCTACCAGGGTGTCGTCGCCTTTGTTGAAGGCATTGTAGATTTTGTCGGGAAGCAGTTCCTTCGGAATAGAGCCGTCCGTTATGTCGCTAAAGCTTAAAACGTTGGCAACATGATCTACATCTTTGATTTCATCGGCGACCTTTCCGATATCCTTTTCGTCCATGTCCTCAAAAATCAAAAACGAGAACGCGCCTTTGCCGAAATCCTCAAGCATGTATTTCTGCCCTTTAACCGTGTCGAGTGACTCGGGCAGATAGTTGAGCATATCGTAGTTGACTCTGGTGTATATCATTCCGAAGATTGACGGAATGAGCAGCAGAAGAGTCACTATCAGGATAACAATACGGCATTTTACAACCGCTTTTCCCAGTTTCATAATGAATACTCCTTTTTTCACAAAGTTCCATAATAATTATATTTTCTTTGCAAAAAAATAAAACGTGCATTTTTTTATCAATGCACGTTTTTTGGGCAAATTCATAAAAATGTCTAATTATCTTTTCGCCTGCACCTTTTAACGGCGGTTTCGGTGGTGCCTTCAAACAGCTCACAAAGGCGGCGAACCTGATTCCTCAAATCGTATTTCATGCCGCTGCTCAGCCACTCAATGACAAAGCCGACCAGCAAACTTTTGTAATACATTATTATAGCCTGCTTATCGTCATCGTGCAGGTTTTCGTCAGAGAAATATACGTTAAAGCACTCGGTAACGGTGTAGTTTGCCACGCGGTTGAGGTAACGCTCGAAAACGTCCTTGTTTGCGGAATTGTAAAGGTGAAGCATGGCGGTTTTGTTTTGCATAGCAAACTCCATGCCCTTTAGTATGCTTTCGTAGATATTGACCTCTCTGCTGCTGGTCTGAACAAGCGCGTCTGCCTGCTCGTTGAGTATCTCCTCCATCAGCGAGGGGATATCGTCAAAATGATAATAAAACGAGTTGCGATTGATTCCGCAGTCCTCGACAATTTCCTTAACGGTTATTTTATTGATGGGCTTTGCGTTTAAAAGCTTCATAAAGGATTTTTTGATTGCGTCCTTTGTTAAAGTAGACATATGCTTGCTCCTTGCCTGAAACAGTATATAATATAGTATACCATAAGTCTATAGTTTTGGCAATATGGGAAAACGCAAACAAAAAAAGACACCGGCAAAAGCCAATGTCTTTTATCAAAGCATTGTAGGTTAATTATGAGTTAGCCTCGATGTAAGCAACAAGAGCGCCTACGGTCTTGATGTTTTCAATTTCCTCGTCGGGAACCTCAACCTCAAACTCGTCCTCAATAGACATCAAAAGGTCAACTACGTCCAGAGAATCAGCGCCGAGATCTTCCTGAAGATCGGTTTCCTCAGTGATTTTATCCTCTTCTACATCAAACTGCTCAGCAAGGATAGCCTTAACTTTTTCCAATACCATGATAATTCCTCCTGTAAATTATTATGTACCTGTCCTGTAGTTACAGTAGACAAAAGCACATATTCTGTGCTACAATGATTATCGGATTTAATCATCGTAAAACAAACACCCTGTTTGTTACACTTCCATATTATTGAGTTTTTGTCGCTTTGTCAATATGTATTTTGAATTTTTTGGAAAATTCCAGATTTTGCATAAATAATTATCATTCTATCTGAAATTGAATAGCTAATTATGATATTTGAACGGAGGAATCATAATGTCAAAAAAGAAATATGCGGTTATAGGACACCCTATCGGACACACAATGTCGCCTTTTATTCACAAAAGATTGTTTGATTTGGCAGGAGTCGACGCGGAATATACCGCGCTGGATATAGCGCCCGAGGTGCTTTCCGATGAGTTTGAGCGCACGCTGAAGCTCCTTGACGGATACAATATAACCATTCCCCACAAGCAGAGTATTATTCCGCTGCTTGACTCGCTTGACGACAAGGCGAAGATGTACGGCAGCGTAAACACTGTCGCTAAAGTTGACGGAATAGCCAAGGGCTACACCACCGACCCCGACGGCTTTATCAAGGCAATTGAGGCCGCGGGCATAAAGCTTGACGGCAGAATTATGATTTTGGGCTGCGGCGGCGTGGCGCGTACAATGGCGTATGAAATAGCGCTGAGAAACAAGCCGTTTGAGTTTGCCGTGCGCCGCGAAAGCGTGGGAAAGGCAGGGCTTTTGTGCCTTGACATCACGCGGAAAATACCCGACGCTCAGGTGAGCTTCGGCCTTATCGACCAGATCATAGGCACTGTTGACGTGCTTATAAACGCCACTCCCGTAGGCATGTACCCCAACGTTGACGACCAGCCCATACACAACTGCGCAATCGGGCGGTGCGGCGCGGTGTATGACGCGATTTATAATCCCTATGAAACAGCGCTTGTCAAACGCGCCAAGGCAAACGGCTCAAAAGCCGAGGGCGGCATGTCGATGCTTGTGTATCAAGCGGTAGCCGCGCACAAAATCTGGGACGGCTCGGAGTATGACAGCAGGGATATTGAGCAGCTCTGCAGGGATGCTGCCGAGGCTATGCTGAACAAATAATAATGTAAAACATCGGGGTAAACATGAACAACGTTATTCTTTGCGGCTTTATGGGCTGCGGAAAATCCACAATAGGCAAAAATGCCGCCAAAAAAACGGGTAGGCGCTTTGTCGATATGGACGAATATATTGAAAAGCAGGCGGGCAAAACCGTAGCGGAAATCTTTGCCGAGCACGGCGAGGAGGGCTTCCGCGAGCTTGAGCACGAGGCGTGCATTGAGCTTTCAAAAAATCGGAACCTTATTGTAGCAACGGGCGGCGGGGCGCTTACCTTTGAGCGCAATGTTGAGGTGTTCCGCGAAACGGATACCATAGTGCTGCTCGATGTGCCGTTGCGCGTGATCAGGCTGCGCCTGCGTTACGACAAAAAACGTCCTCTTTTGCAGCGCCCTGACAGGGATAAGGTGATAACCGAGCTGTATAACAGCAGAATGCCGAAGTACCTTGCGGCTGCCGACGTTGTTGTAAAGGGCGAGAGCACCCCGATGAAAACCACAAATTCGCTTATTGCCGCGTTGAATCTGAAAAAATAATACTTTTTTCTATTGACTACAGCGCTTTAAAGTGGTAAAATATCTTGTATCTTATTTTTGAATAAGCGAGGTAAATTGAGTTATGATTATTGTATTAAAATCGACAACCAGTCCCGAACAGCTTTTGACCTTTACCGAAAAGCTGAAAAACGACTATGACGTTAAGATCAACCGCTGGGACGGCGTTCACTCCACGGTTCTCGGTCTTATCGGCGACACAACGCAGATCGATATTGAGTATATCGAGGCGCAGGATATTGTTGAGAGTGTAAAGCGTGTTCAGGAGCCGTATAAAAAGGCGAACCGCAAGTTCCATCCGGAAAACACCCAAATAAAAATCAGTGAAAACGTCACCATAGGTGACGGTAGCCTGCACATTATGGCTGGCCCTTGCTCGGTTGAAAGTGAGGAGCAGATCGTCGGGATCGCCAAAAGCGTTCAAAAGTCCGGCGCTACGCTCCTTCGCGGCGGCGCTTTTAAGCCGCGCACCTCGCCTTACGCGTTCCAGGGGCTTAAATCGGAAGGACTTGACCTGCTCAAGACCGCCAGAAAGGAAACAGGGCTGCCCATCGTCACCGAAATTATGCGCGTGTCGCATATCGATATGTTTGAAAACGTCGACATTATCCAGGTAGGCGCAAGAAATATGCAGAACTTTGAGCTCCTTAAGGAGCTTGGCAAAACCGACAAACCCATTTTGCTCAAGCGCGGACTGTCCGCCACCATTGAGGAATGGCTTATGAGCGCCGAGTATATTATGGCGGGCGGCAACGACAAGGTCATGCTGTGCGAGAGAGGCATACGCACCTACGAAACATTTACCCGCAACACGCTTGACGTGTCGGCTATCCCCGTAATAAAAAAGCTTTCGCACCTGCCCGTAATTGTAGATCCCAGCCACGCCGCGGGCAAAAGCTGGCTTGTTGAGCCGCTTGCTATGGCGGCGGTTGCCGCGGGAGCCGACGGACTTATTATCGAAGTTCACAACGATCCGCCTCACGCGCTCTCGGACGGCGCTCAGTCGCTGACTCCGAAGCAGTTTGACGATGTGGCTAAAAAAATATTCTCACTTAAGAAGGCGTTAACCTGATGAAAATAGCAGTTGTAGGACTCGGCATTATCGGCGGAAGCTACTGCAAGGCTATCAAAGCGTACACTCCGCACACTGTAATAGGCGTTAACCGCACCAAGAGCGTCGCCGAAAAGGCGCTTGCCGACGGGGCGGTCGATGTTATCGGAACTCCCGAAAGCCTCGGCGAAGCGGATATGATAATTTTTTGCATGTATCCGCAGGCGTGCGTTGATTTTATTAAGGAAAACGGAAAATTCATCCGCTCGGACGCGATCGTTACCGACGCGGCGGGCATAAAAACCGCTCTTTGCCCTCAGCTTAAAAGCCTTTCGGAGGAATTCGGCTTTACATTTGTCGGCAGTCACCCGATGGCAGGCAAGGAGAAGAACGGCTTTGGTGCGAGCGACGAAAACCTGTTTATGGGCGCAAGCTTTATTATTACGCCCTGCGGAGCCGACAAAAAGGCAGTAAACGCGCTTGCGTCGCTGGCACTCGAAATCGGCTTCGGCACAATTAAGGTGACTACGCCCGAGGAGCACGACCGAATGATCGCGTTTACATCGCAGCTTCCTCACGTTTTGGCGTGCGCGTATGTGCTCAGCCCCAGCTGCCCCAATCACAAGGGCTTTTCGGCGGGCAGCTACCGCGATGTTTCGCGCGTGGCGAATATCAATTCAAAGCTCTGGAGCGAGCTGTTTTTAGAGAACCGCGAGCCGCTTATGGCGGAGCTTGAAACCCTTAACGAGAACATGAATAAGCTGTACACGGCGATAAAAGCCGAAAACCGCGATGAGCTTGCGGCTCTGCTTGAGCGCGGACACAGCGTTAAACAGGCGCTCGGCGAATGAGGAGGAAATATGAAAACCGTACATGTCAGCACGGGTAAACCGTATGATATTTTTATTGAGCGGGGTATCATCGACCGCTGCGGCGAGTTTGTCAAAGAGCTTTCAAACGCCGAAAAGGTGGTTGTGGTAACCGACTCAAACGTTGCCCAGCATTATCAGTGGCGCGTTTTAAACTCGCTCTCAAAACATGATATAGACGTTAAAGCCTATGTTTTTCCGGCAGGCGAGGAAAGCAAGCACCTGGGCACGATTCAGAATATTTACAAGGTGCTTGCCGATTTCCGCATGACGCGCAAGGACGTTATTGTCGCTTTGGGCGGCGGCGTTTGCGGCGATATGGCTGGCTTCGCGGCGGCTACATATCTGCGCGGAATCGATTTTATCCAGGTTCCCACCTCGCTTTTGGCTCAGGTGGATTCGTCCGTCGGCGGAAAAACAGGCGTTGATCTTCCTCAGGGAAAAAACCTTGTAGGGGCGTTTCATCAGCCGATAGGCGTGCTTATCGACCCCGATACGCTCAACACCCTGCCAGACAGGTTTATCGCGGACGGCATGGCGGAGGTAATTAAGTACGGCTGCATTAAGGACGCGGCGTTTTTTGAGAACCTTGAATCGGTTGACGCGCTCAGCCATATCGAGGACGTTATTGAAACCTGCGTTTCGATAAAGCGCGACGTCGTAAGCCGTGACGAGCGCGAGGCAGGCGAGAGAATGCTGCTGAATTTCGGCCACACTCTCGGCCACGCTATCGAAAAGATTTACAACTTTACGGGAATTACACACGGAATGGCGGTTGCCGTGGGCATGGTTCTTATATCCCGCGCGGGTGAAAAGCAGGGTGTCACACCCTCGGGTACCGCGGACCGCATTTCAGCGCTGTGTGAAAAATATGAGCTTCCCACCGCTGACGAAGCATCCTTTGCCGATATGGCCGAGGCAGCTATGGGCGACAAAAAGACAGCGGGAAGCAGCATAAACCTCGTTTTGCTGAAGGGGATTGGCGAAAGCGTTATTTATCCTCTGCCGCTTGACGAGTTGGAAGATTTTATTACGACATAACTATGAAAAATTACGTTACATTTGAGCCGTTTGAGCCTATGGGAACGGTATTCGCGCCGCCGTCAAAAAGCGACGTGCACCGCGCGGTTATCTGCGCGGCGCTGTCAAAAGGCGTATGCACTATTTCACCCGTAGCGCTGTCCGAGGACATAAAGGCGACGATCCGCTGTGTTGAGGCTCTGGGCGCTGTTACCAAAATTGAAGATAATGTTTTGACCGTCGACGGCTCGGCAATGTTTCAAAAGGAATCCGCCGTGCTCGACTGCGGCGAAAGCGGCAGCACTCTCCGCTTTATGATTCCCGTAGCGGCGGCAGGCGGCGTTGAGGCGACATTTACAGGCAGCGGCAGGCTGCCGGAGCGTCCGATTGGTATTTACACCGAGGCGCTGCCCGAAAAGGGCGTTGACTGCGCTACACAGGGCGGATTGCCCCTTAAAATAAGCGGAAGGCTGAAAAGCGGAACGTATTATATTCCCGGCAATGTAAGCTCGCAGTTTATTACGGGGCTTTTGCTGGCGCTGCCTCTGCTTAAGGGCGACAGCGACATTATTCTGACCTCACCTATTCAGAGCGCGGGCTATATCAACATGACGATCCGTACCATGTCAAAGTTCGGAATTGAGGTCGACATGACCGATAAGGGCTGGCATGTGCGCGGAATGCAGCACTATTTACCGACCGACTATGTCACCGACGGCGACTGGTCGCAGGCGGCGTTCTTCCTTGTATCCGGCGCTGTAGGCGGCGATGTTACCGTGGTGAACGCTAATATCGATTCATCGCAGGGCGACCGCAAAATTGCCGCTCTGCTGCGCGAGTTCGGCGCCGAGGTTCATCAGGACGGCGGAAGTATTACCGTTAAAAAGGCTCCTTTGAGCGCTATTACCATAGACGCTTCGCAGATTCCCGACTTGGTTCCCGTGCTTGCGGTCTGCGCCTGCTTTGCAAAGGGAACCACAAGGATAATCAATGCCGAAAGACTGCGCATAAAGGAGAGCGACCGCCTTAAAACAACGGCGGCTTTGCTTAACGCGCTGGGCGGCAAGGTGACCGAGCTGCCCGACGGATTGGAGATCACGGGCGTTGAACGTCTCAGCGGCGCCGAGGTTGACGGCTGCAACGACCACCGAATCGTAATGTCGGCGGCTGTTTGCGCGGCAAAATGCGGCGGCGAAATAAAATGCTCCGATCCTTGGAGCATAAACAAAAGCTATCCCGATTTTTATGAGGATTATCGGCAAATCGGCGGCTGTGAAGTGATTGAGTAAGGAGGAAAAAATGTCCTCGACTTTTGGTGACAAAATAAAAATTTCTATATTCGGTGAAAGTCACGGCAACGGTATCGGCGTTGTCATCGATGGTTTGCCCGCGGGTGAAAAAATAGACATGGATGCTGTACATGAGCAGATGGCAAGGCGCGCTCCCGGGCGCGACAAAACCGCCACTCCCAGAAAGGAGAGCGACCTACCCAAAGTCCTTTCCGGAATGCTCGGCGACACCCTTACGGGCGCTCCGCTCTGCGCGGTTATAGAGAATACAAATACCCGCTCGCAGGATTACGGGAACCTGCTTTCAAAGCCGCGCCCGGGGCACAGCGACTACACCGCTTATGTAAAGTACCGCGCCTCAAACGATATCCGCGGCGGCGGACACTTTTCGGGCAGGATCACCGCTCCGATTGTTTTCGCGGGCGCCGTGTGCCGTCAGCTTCTTGAGAAAAAGGGCGTGAAAATCGCGGCTCATATAGAGAGAATAGGAAATGTAACGGACAAGCGCTTTGATTCCGTGAAGATTAACTCTGATCTTGTGAAACGCCTGAGCAATTCATCCTTCGCGCTTATTGACACGGAAAAAGAGGCGGCTATGCGCGCCGAGGTTGAAGCGGCGCGGCTTGACAGGGACAGCGTAGGCGGCGTTGTTGAATGCGCCGTTACGGGACTTCCTGTGGGAATAGGAGAGCCGATGTTTGACGGCGTTGAGGGAACTATAGCAAAAGCAGTTTTCGGTGTCCCTGCCGTCAAGGGAATCGAATTCGGAGCCGGTTTTGAGCTTGCAAAAATGCGCGGCTCGGCTTCAAACGACCCATTTCGCTATGAAAACGGCTCGGTAGTTACCGAAACAAACAACTGCGGCGGAATACTGGGCGGAATTACGGACGGAATGCCCGTTATCTTCCGTGCCGCGATAAAGCCTACGCCCTCGATTTCACGTCCGCAAAAAACCGTTGATTTGCAGACAGGCGAAAACGCCGAGCTTGAAATCCACGGCAGACATGACCCCTGCATTGTGCCGCGCGCCGTACCTGTTATCGAGGCTGCCGCGGCGATTGCCGTATTGAATCTTATGTAAGGTGAATAATGAGAGATTTAAGTGAAATCCGTAAAGAAATAGACGAAATAGACAATCAGCTTATCAACCTGTTCAAGCGCAGGATGGACTGCGCCAAGGAGGTTGGATTCTATAAAAAAGAGCGCGGCATTCCCGTGCTTAACCGTGAGCGCGAGGATGAAATTCTCGAGTCCGTTCAGGAAAAGGGCGGCGAATACGGCGCGTCTGCGCGTCTGCTGTTCGCAAATATTATGGAGCTGTCGCGCGCCTTGCAGCATAACATTATCGGCAGCGGCAAACAGCTCAGACAGGAGATAACCCGCGCCAAGGAGCGCCCTGAGGCTGAGGGTATAACCGTGGCGTATCAGGGAATAAAGGGAGCCAACAGTTATGAGGCGATGTGCAGACTGTTTCCCGACGCCGCTCAGAAAAGCTGCAAGACCTTTGAGGACGTTTTTGAGGCGGTTGACTGCGGACACGCGACTTTCGGCATTCTTCCTGTTGAAAACTCGACGGCGGGCTCAGTTTCGGCGGTTTATGATTTGATTCTTAAGCACCGCTTTTACATAGTCGGCGCTGTGGATATGCACATTGACCACTGCCTTGCGGGCTTAAGGCAATCCGAGCTCAGCGACATTGAAATCGTCTGGTCGCACCCTCAGGCGCTCTCTCAGTGCGAGGGATACATAGCCAAGCATAACTTAACGGCTGTTCCCAAGGCGAACACCGCCGTGGCGGCTCGTGACGCGGCGCGTGAAAAGCGCCTTAACGTGGCGGCTGTATGCACTCCCGAGGCGGCAAAGGAATACGGTCTTAAAATCCTCGACAAGGGCTTGCAGGACAACCCCTACAACACCACGCGGTTTATTGTGATTTCAAAGGAGCTTTATATTCCGCGCGACGCCAATAAAATCAGCCTTTGCTTCTCGCTTCCGCATGTTAAGGGCTCGCTGTATAACCTGCTCTGCCGCTTTAATTCGCTGGGGCTTAACCTTACGAAAATCGAGTCGCGTCCCGCAAAAGGAAAGGATTTTGAGTATCTTTTCTATCTGGATTTTACAGGCAGCGTTTACAGCGACAGCGTAATCGACCTGCTCAGCCAACTGAGCGCCGAAATGCCCGAATTCAGCTTTTTGGGAAACTATAAAGAATAGCAACGTGGCGGCAACGTGACGGCAACGTGACGTTGCATCCGGTTCCGCCTTTGGAGAGCTTTTCGGTAACAGCGGTTTTTCTGCAACGGCGGGTTATAATGCGTTTTTTAACAACAACAAAACACCCCGACAGACCACATAATCTGTCGGGGCGTTTTACATATTAGATAAGATTTGACAGTTGCTTGGGAATGAAATACAAGCAAAGAGCTGTTAAGGAACAAAACAATTAGCTTACATCATAGCCTTTTCCTGCATCTCATTATATCGCAGTTTATATTATCTGGATTTTAATTTAACAGGCTCTAAAACAATACAGTTTCCGGCATCACTAAAGCCTTCAATTTTTGCGGTAATAGTGAAATTCATTCCTTGAGTAACCGTGTCTGTTCCTGATACGTGCATATCGGAAAAGTTTACATCTTCAAATGAAAACAGTGGACCGTATACTTTATCTGCATCATAATTTCCGCCAGCCATACAAACATCGAATCGCGTTTTATAGCTATCGTGCGGCATCATAAATGCAATACAGCCATCAAATCTTATAGTAGCTTTTTTATGAGAATTCACGAAAGATTTAATTTTTGCAGTATCAGTAGAATTTTCCATAGACATTAATGAAGCAAAATCCGCATTATTATCAATAGTTAGAGTACCTTGTTCTGAATTTGATTCTGCCTTAGAGGACTCTTTTGGCTTTGCCTCAGATGCCTTTGTTTCTTGTTCAGACGTTGTTTTTTCTGATTTATCGGTCACTTCTATCCCAAACATTGTGCAGTGAAGTTCATATTTGAGCTTTGTAGAACTATTAATATTTACCTCTGCTGTTCCGGTAAGGTCGCTATCTTCACTGCTCTTGAATAATATGGTGTGTGTTCCTTTTTTTAGCGGTTCCGAAAAGGTCTTTGAGTCTCCGTGATCTATTTTTCCAATCCAGTTATCATCAATATAAACCTCAATATCATATTTACTGAAAATGAGGTTTTCATCACAAGATGCTTCTATTTCTACATCATACTTAGCCGATTCAAGCTCTATAGTCATCTGATTATTTTCATAAATAATAGTTAGTGTTTCTCCGCCTTTGTTTTTGGCGTAATAACTATCATCTTGTTTTTCTGCATCAACAGTAAATCCTTTTTCTATACAGGCTTTTTCATAGCTTTGAAAATCATTTGAAGAAAACTGATAAATTTCTGCTATAAAATATTCATCTTCATCTGAAATTATTTCACCATATTTTGCGTTTGGCTTCGGAAGTAAACTTGCTAATTTGCTTTTTGACCATGTTAGTGGAGTCGGCGCTGTAGTTGTAGCTTCTGTTGTAGTTTTTGTCGTTTCTTTTGTGGTGCTAGCTACAAAAGAGGATTCTTGATTGGAAGATGAGGAACTCTCCAAAGAAGAGTCTTTATTAGCAGATGAACATCCTACAAAAGTGATTATAAGGCTTATAACAATAACTATTAGTGCTATTCTTTTATATTTCATTTTTGTCTCCTTTTATTCATTCGGTATCGGCGGCACTTCAACAAAAAGCCCTTGCAAGTCATCGACATTTCCTGCCTTTTCCCAATTTGTCATGCCCTGTTTCCAGACAAGCGTTTCCTTTGTCAGCTGTCCGTTTTGCTTCATTTGTTTAAGGACTTCCAGCGGAAATGCACCTTGTGCTTGTCCGTTGATGGCAACGTGGTAGGAAATCGTGGGAATCGGTGGGGGTACAGCGGCAGGCTGTGCGTTGGGATTTACACCCGACATCGCGCCGTTCATGGTGTCCGCCATTTTCTGACCGATGACTCCGCCCAAAGTCATACTTGCCATCATCGCCGCAGGGTTAAAGCCCATTCCGCCGCCTCCGCCCATATTGACCGAACCGGCACCGTTTTCACCCATGTGACCTAAAGCGTGCGCTGCTTCCACTCCAACCTCGGCTTGTTTTTCCACTTGGAATGCGCCGAAGTTGGCGGACTGCGTCTGTTTATGTACGGCGTACTGTCCTTCTTCACGGCGAACACGGAGCGTTTCCTCATAGTCACGCGCTTCAATACGTTGCTTGTCATAAATGTTTTTTATATTTGCTTCCTTTTGCGCCTGAACGGTCTGCTGAGTAACATCTTTTGTTACGGACATTAGCTGTCTGTAACCTTCGCTTGTCTTATCAATCTCAATGGCACCGATATCCACTCCGGTAACAAGCACGCCGAAATCCTCTTTTAACCGTTCGGAGATATCATACTCAATCGCGTCGTTGATCTGCGCAACACGGCTTTCTAATTGGATTACGGGAATATTGTTCACTGACGGGGCGTTGGCAACGGTATCCTTTGCATAGCGGCAAACTACATCGCGAACTTGCTTTTGGAAATCATCAAGGTTAAAATTGATAAGTCTGTGCAGTTTAATAAATTCACGATATTCCTTTATCTGAAAGCTGATTGTTCCTCTGACAGCAACAGGCACACCGAAATCTAGATATCTCGGGTCATATACGTCAAAAAACGGAACGGCGAAACGGGTTTGAATGATTCGAGATAAATTGATAAAATATATCTCCGCTTGAAAAGGCGTACCGCCCTCATAAGCAAGCCCGACTATTTTTGCTAATACAGGAAAGTTCGCTGTCTTTATCTTTTGATCGAAAGGACCCTCAATAAAATCCTGATATGTACCGTCCTTTTGATGATATACAAATACAGCGACCTCGCCATCTTTAACACGCAGAGACGAGCCCCAGCGAATTGCGTTTTCGCGGTTTCCTTCACCCAATCGCACTCCTGCGGGGTGCCATTTCCATATTAAGTACGATGGTTCATCACAGCGGATTTGATCCATGAAGCCGCCGGTGCGTTTTTGGGAGATAATTTTCTTCATTTTGTTCACCTCATACTTTCTTTTTCCATTTAATAGCAATAATTATAATTGCTATGCAAAAGGCAAATCCAAATGAGCTAAATATCGAATAGCGAGATTCATCATACAATGATCCTATTATGCTTACTGAGTAACAGACTGTAGCAAGAAATCCAAGGATAAAAAGAACTACTCCTTTTGTATGATTACTAAAAAAAGAACTGAAAGAGTTTGAGCGTTTTACTTTCTTGTACTCTTGACAAGCTTTGTTATATATTTTTTCTATTGCTTCTAATTCTGATGAACTTGAAAAAACAATTTTCGCTTTTTGATAGGCTTGCTCCATTTTTACAAACCAAGCATTTGTGTTCGGCCCATTAGTTTCAACATTAGTAGCAGCCAAAATCATAAATTCATAAATATCCTCTTTTGTATTTGGCATAACAAAATGTCTAATCAAATCATTCTTTTGCTCTACCGAAGTAGTTGCTTCTAACTTTTTTGAGAACTCCAGAATATAATTTGCCGTATTAGCATTTCTTAATTCATATCCACACGTTGGACAATGGGCTTCAAAAGATTTTAGTACTTCACCGCAATGTGGGCATTTTTTTATTTCGCCGTCATATGTTTCTTTTCTGGTGGATTTATAAGACGAGCCTGTAAAATAATCCTTCCTTGTTGCTACGCCGCACCTTGGGCAGAATTTATCGTATTCCTGAACCTCAAATCCACAATTACCGCAAAACGCCATATTACAATAACCTCCTAACCAACGACATCGTTACTTTATTTCACAAAATCGCAAACATCCCCGATATTGCAATCCAAGTAATCACATATACGCATAAGCACAGACAATGCAACTTCCTCGTTTTTACGCAGCTTAGTCATCGTTCCTGTAGCAATAGCGCAATCTCTCCTCAAGGTTACAGGGGTAATATCTTTTTCGATTAGTAGAATCCATAATTTTTTATAACTCACCGTCATAGCAATTACTTAGAATTACCTCCAATCAGCCTATAGGTTAAGTATAACCAAAACATCTAGGCTTGTCAATAGATTGTTATTAAATTCTTACTACAAATTCGCAAGTTCTTGCGAATTTGTTTTTTGCGCAAACAAAAAGGACAGCCGAAGCTGTCCTGAATTATGCGTATTAAGAGATGATTTAGGCTCTGAGCTCTTCCTCGTTGTCGCCTGTGTAGTACACCTTTTTGATGTCGGCGCCGAGGGACTTGAACTTCTCAACTACGTCCTCGTAGCCGCGCTCAATATACTGGATGCTTGAAATTTCGGTTGTGCCGCTTACCTGCAGAGCCGCGATGATCATAGCCGCGCCCGCTCTGAGGTCGGTCGCCTTTACGGGAGCCGCGGTCAGCGGTGAGCCGCCCTCGATGATTGCAAGTCTGCCCTCAACCGAGATGTGCGCGCCCATTCTGATAAGCTCACTGATATACTGGTAGCGGTTGTCCCAGACGTTTTCGTTTACGATGCTCGTTCCGGGGATTCCCATCAAAAGCGCCGTGAACTGCGGCTGGCAGTCGGTGGGGAAGCCGGGATGCGGCATTGTCTTTATATTGCAGCGCTTGAGTGGCTTAACGGTGGCGTCGATCGTAAGCGCCTCGTCGTATTCGGTGATTTTGCAGCCCATCTCGCGGAACTTTGCGGAGATAGATTCCAAATGCTTTGGAGTGATATTTGTTATGGTTACGCAGCCGCGTGTTGCCGCTGCGGCGCACATATATGTGCCTGCCTCGATCTGGTCGGGGATAATTGAGTAGCTGATGCCGTGCATGTAGCTTACGCCGCGGATCTTGATAACGTCGGTACCCGCGCCGCGTATGTCGGCTCCCATTGAGTTGAGGAAGTTAGCCAGGTCAACGATATGGGGCTCCTTAGCCGCGTTTTCGATGATTGTAAGACCTTTGGCGCGGCACGCCGCAAGCATGATGTTCATTGTTGCTCCTACGGAAACAACGTCAAGATAAACATGGCTGCCAACTAAGCCGTCCTCGCATTCAGCCTCAATAATAGCGCCGTCTACAAGTCTGGTTTCTGCTCCCAGAGCCTCAAAGCCCTTGAGGTGCTGGTCGATGGGGCGTACGCCGAAGTTGCAGCCGCCCGGAAGCGCTACCTTTGCTTTGCCGTATTTGCCCAAAAGCGCACCGAGAAGATAATATGAAGCGCGCATACCCCTTACAAGCTCTGTTATTGCGCTGCATGTGCCGATGTGAGTGGGGTCGATATATAAAGTGGACTTGTTGATCCTTCTAACCTTAGCGCCCATTTGCTGCAAAATTTTGCTGATGAGCGTAACGTCGCTGATGTTGGGGATATTTTCAATCTGGCAGGGTTCATCGCAAAGAATCACCGCAGGGATAATAGCTACCGCCGCGTTTTTTGCGCCGCTGATGTTTATCTCGCCGAACAAAGGCTTTCCGCCCGTAACTACAAACTTTTCCAATTGGTGTACACTCCAATGCAGATAGATTGTTTTGATTTAAAACTCAACATAAAGGAATCAATATATTGTGGTCGAAAAAATCTGACACACAAAATATATTACATTTTGATTAAAACACACTATAGATTGTGGTTACATATGCGTAACGATACAATTCTCCTATAGAAAATGATACTACAAACTTGTAGTAAAGTCAACGTATTCTTAAAATTGTAACCGAATTTTGGCAAACTTGTACTCAAATTGTTAAATTGCTGTTATTTTTGTTTTTATATTGAACAAGCAATGTAATTCTTTGTTATTATTTCCCCAAAAGAAATAAAAAAATCGAATATTTCCGTTCGAGAAATATTCGATTTTTAACAAATCATTAACCTTTTTCATATATAATAATGAAATCGTGGGCTGTATGATTTTTACTAAATATCTTTATTATATGTACGGCTTTCCAAAATACGGCATTTGAATTCAGGCGCGGCAAAATTGTAATTCGCTTTAGTATAGTATAGTGTTTTATGAAAAATCTCCTAAAATATAAAAAATATTTGCTTTCCCTTGTCTTTGTCACCTATTGCAAAAATAAAACCGATATGATACAATAAAATTGCAGTAATGTGGAATGCTAATATAGGACAAGGAGGAGCAAAAGTGTTTGCCAGACTGAAGAATCTTGACGACAGAATATTTGACAATATCCCGAGAATTCATCGACCTGCAATAAACAAAATAATGGTAACTGCTTCAAAGCTCGGCAATGCGGGCATTGTTTGGTGGTATGTCTGCGCAATGTTCCTTATTATTCCCAAATGGCGCTATTCGGGGCTTGTTATTATTTTCTCCATCGGCCTTACTTCACTGATGGGCGAGGGCATTATCAAGCACGCTGTTAAGCGTTTGCGCCCCTGCAGCAAGCTTGAGGAGGACGACAAGCTTATAAACAATCCGCGCGCGTTCTATTCGTTCCCGTCAGGCCACACGGCTTCGTCGTTTTCCGTAACGACGGTTATTATCCTGAGCAGATGCCCCGTGTATGTATTCCTTCCGATCTTGATGCTTTCAATGACGATCGGTTTCTCAAGGGTTTATCTCAGAGTGCACTACCTTACCGATGTGGTAGTCGGAATGTTTTTGGGAATAGCCTGCGGAGTTGCGTCGGTAATGCTGTTCCACGCAATTGTTCCCCAGGATCTGTTTTTTGCGGTTCAATAAAATGAATTATTGCAGAGGTGATTTATATCGCCTCTGTTTTTTTATTCTATAGGAAAGTTCTAATCCCGCCGATGATGAAGCATTTGAAGAGGGACATTTTGATAGGCGGGAGAGAGTGCCCACCGGCACTGTTTTTTTATTTCTATTTACATTATATTGCGATAATGTTAAAATATAGATAAAGGCGGTGAATTATGATGACAGAAACGAAGTACACGGCTGAAACAATGAAATATTTAAGGCTACTTTCGGAAAAATATCCTTCAAAGCGGGCTGTCACGCGCGAGATTATCAATTTAAACGCTATCCTTAACCTTCCTAAGGGCACCGAGCATTTTATGAGCGACCTTCACGGTGAATTTGAGGCGTTCAGGCATATTTTAAACAACTGCTCGGGCGTTGTGCGCGAAAAGGTTGAGAAGCTTTACGGCGGTGTTCTGAGCGCCGGTGAAATAAAGGAGCTCTGCACGCTGATTTATTATCCCAATGAAAAGCTGCAAATGATGAAAAATTCTGAGGGAATAGACAGAGAGCAGTACAGCTACAT
Source organism: uncultured Eubacteriales bacterium (assembly GCA_900316435.1). Classification (GTDB taxonomy): domain Bacteria; phylum Bacillota; class Clostridia; order Oscillospirales; family Acutalibacteraceae; genus Ruminococcoides. The sequence goes on from ONCY01000003.1 coordinate 20,534, forward strand.
GCTTGAGCACATGCTTGAAATCGCGCGTATTCTGTCGTCGAAATACACGCGCTCCAAGGTTAGAAAGGCGATGCCGCCTGACTACGCTTACATTATTGACGAGCTGCTTCACGCCCAGAAGGATGAGGACGACAACCAGATCGAGTACCACAGTAATATTTTGGATACGATCATAAGCCTTGACGCGGACGATTTTGTGATTTCGCTTGCGGAGCTGATAAAGCGCCTTGCCGTGGATCACCTTCATATCGTGGGCGATATCTTTGACAGGGGCGACTCTGCCGATAAAATAATAGATTTGCTGATGAAATATCACTCCATCGACATTGAGTGGGGTAATCACGATATTCTGTGGATGGGCGCTGCCGCCGGAAGCGAGGTTTGCGTTGCGGGCGCTGTCAGAAACTGCGTTAATTACAACGCTGTGCGCACGCTTGAGATCGGTTACGGAATAAGCCTGCGAAGCCTTACGCTGTTTTCGGAGAGGCTCTACCCCTATTTAGAGCCGATGAAGGCTGTGCTGGCGGCGATCACCGTCATTCGCTTTAAGCTTGAGGGGCAGCTTATTATGCGCAACCCCGAGTTCTTGATGGACGACAGGCTGCTGCTCGATAAGGTTGATTATAAAAATTTTACTATTACTCTCGACGGCGTTACATACAAGCTGAATACAGAGCACTTTCCGACGGTTGACCCGTCAAATCCCTACGCTCTAACCGATGATGAACGCGAGGTTATCGCAGAACTTAAGGCGGCGTTTACGGGCAGCTCTCAGCTTAAAAAGCAAATAGCCTTCCTTTACGATAACGGCGGAATGTACCGCGTGTTCAACGGGAATTTGCTGTATCACGGCTGTGTTCCGCTTAACGATGACGGCAGCCTGAAGAGCGTTTCGCTTTTTGACGGCACTTACAGCGGCAAAGAGCTTTTTGATATTGCCGAGCAAAAGGCGCGTGCGGCGTTTTTCGGCAAAGATAAGGAGCAGAGCGGGCTCGACTTTATGTGGTATCTGCACTGCGCCGAGAGCTCGCCGTTGTGCGGAAGAAAAACAAAGGCGTTTGAGCGGGCGTATATTGCCGATGAAAGCGCCTGGTACGAGAACAAAAACCCGTACTACCGTTATTATTATGATAAAAAAACCTGCGAGATGATTCTTGCGGAGTTTGGGTTGGATTCGCCTGCTTCGCATATCATAAACGGCCATACGCCCGTTCAGACAATTAAGGGAGAGCTGCCTATCCGCGCCGAGGGCAGGCTGCTTGTAATCGACGGCGGCTTTTGCAGAAATTATCACGCCAAAACGGGTATCGCGGGCTATACGCTTATTTTTAATTCACACGGGCTGCGTCTTAAGGCGCACAAGCCGTTTGAGAGCCTTGAGGAAGCCCTGCGGGAAAACAGGGATATTCATTCAAGCTCGGAAATCGTGGAGACTGAGCAACGCCGCGTCATGGTGTTCGGCACCGATAACGGAGACGCTATTCAGAATGACATTGCCGATTTATGTACGCTGCTCGACTTTTACCGAAGCGGTAAGATAACACCCAAGGATTGATATATAATTATCCCATGAAATTTGCACAAAAATATTGAAATAGTTTCCGAAATATATTATAATTGTAATATTATACGGAAGGAGGTTTGCAAATGGAAAATCCCAATAATGAGTATTTGCAGAAAAACCGGCCGTTTTTTGATGACGACGCCCTGGAGAGAGAGTTCTCGGATCCTCAACTGGCTTTGGATTATGACGGAGATATAGTCTTTTATGACGAGGATGTTCCTCCAAGGCAAATTCCGGGCGCAACGCAGGGCGGCGAGCCTCCCAAAAAGAAAAAGGGCGTTGTATTTTTGATCATTGCCTGCGTGCTGCTTGTGTGCAGCGCGGTATTTGCTGTTTTGATGTTTATGAGAATGATGAACAACGCCGGTGAAGGCGAGGCGGAAACTACTTCGCCGACCGCCGCTACGGAGGTTGTTACCACGGAGCCTGCCACAACAGCCGAAACAACGGAGGCAGTGACCACTCAGGAACCGAAAGACACAATTCCGCCGCGCGTTACCGACCCTGTTATGACGGCGCCGACGGGCATTATTGACGGAACAATCGGAATAGGCACAGTTCCCGCCACGTCTCAGCCGATTCCGTTTGAAATAAACCATGAAGATAATTAAACTGTACCATAAACCGATGAACGCACACGGAGGTGTTTTATGAATTGTCCAAAATGTAATTATCCTGCAGCGCCTAACCAAAAGTTCTGCGAGAATTGCGGAGCTCCTATCGGGCAGGTTCAAATTGATGTAGACAGAACTATGGCGGCGGATACTGATGAAATCCCGGCGGCGCCTCAGCAGCCTGAGCAGCCCGCTTGGCAAAGCCCTGTTCCACAGGCGGCACAGCCGCAGGTTCAGCCCGCTCCACAGGCGGCACAGCCGCAGGTTCAGCCCGCTCCACAGGCGGCACAGCCGCAGGTTCAGCCCGCTCCACAGGCGGCAGAGCCCCAGGTTCAGCCTGTTCCACAGGCAGCAGAGCCCCAGGTTCAGCCTGCTCAGCAGTCAGACGCACCCGAATGGCCCGAAGGCGGCTCGGTGGCGTCGGCGTGGCAGACTCCCGCAAAAGACTATTCTCAGATGTATCAGAACTATAACAAGCCGTCGCAGTTCTCAAACGGTCAGAACAACAGCTACGGATATTCGATTCCGGGCGGTCAGAGCAGCGGCTACGGCTATTCCGTACCCGGCGGCACTGTTAAAACCGTAAACAAAAAGAAAGTCGCAATAATCGTTGCGTCCGCCGTTGTAGCCGTGGGCTTAATTGTAGCGCTTATAATTATTATTGCATCATGCGCAGGCGGCTCGCACTCAATAAAGAACGCCGACGGCATTGAAATAGCCAGCGACAGCTCAATCCATCCCAATGACAGCGACGCCGAAAAGAAAATCAGCGCTATGCTGCAAAGTCAGGGACTAACCGGTACAAATACAGGCATAAGCTATATGCAGTATTACGCAAAGGGTAATGTTGCCGTCCAGGAAGAAAAGCTCCTGAGCAAAGCCAGCGATCAGGATAAATCGCTGTACAGGTCGACAATGGAAAGCCAGCTAAACGGAGCGGAGGCAAAGCTGCCCTCTTACCGCGCGGCAAGCGGAGTTGACGACATGGTTTGCGTTTATGTGCTGCTTGACTCGGATAACTCTATAATATATCAGAAAGTAATAAAATAGCGTATTGATTATATAGAGCGCGGACTATCTGCGCTCTTTACGCATTTTCAGAAAAGGAGAGCAAGTTATGAACTGTCCAAGATGCTTCGGCGAAATAAAGCCAAATCAAAAATTCTGTCCGACCTGCGGCTTTGAGATTGGCACTACTGAAATAGAAGGGGTTAAAACCATGGCCGCGGATGAGCCTGAGCAGACATTTAGTCAGCCCGAGGGAATGCAGTACGGTGAAACTCAGCAGCCCGAGGGAATGCAGTACGGTGAAACACAGCAGCCCGCAGCTCCGCAGTACCAACCTCCGGAACAACCTGTAATGCCGCAGTATCAGCAGCCTGTGCAGCCCGCTTCAAATCCGCATGATTTTTCGCAGCAATATCAGCAGTATCAGCAGGGCACCGGCATTCAAGGTACACGAAGCGGCGACGGCTCGCTTCCTCCCGAAAAGAAAAAGACAACTATTATTGTGCTGATTTCCGTTATTGCCGCGCTTATAATCGCCGGCGCGGTTGTTGCCCTTGTACTGATTTTCGGCGGCAAAGGCGGTGACAGCGACAAAAACAGCTCGCCTGCAAGCTCACAGACCTCGGTTGTTGAAAGCACCTCAAATACCGAGAGCGTTGAAAGTTCGGGTACCGAGCCATCATCAAGTTCATCTCAAAGCTCATCTGAGTCACCAACCACAACTGTTGAGCCGTCCACCGAGGTGACTGAAAGCACATCGAGCCCTGTGCCTTTGGGAGATTCAAATGTTGTAAAGAACTCAAACGGCATTGAGCTGGCAAGAGACGCGGCGATTGACAACACGGACAGCGATGCTGAGTCCAAGATAAAATCATTCCTTAAATCTCAGGGTGTGGAGGACAGCACGAATTCCCTTTCCGCAATGAAGTTTTACGCGGTAGGCAACGTGTATGTTCAGGAGGAACAGCTTTTGAAGAAGTCGACCGAAACAGAAAGGGAGACATACAAGTCGATTATGGACGGTCAATTGGCTGACGCGGAGTCCAGAATATCGACAATGCGTTCTGCCAGCGGAATAGACAATATGGTTTATGTATATGCTCTTCTGGACAGCGACGATGAAATTATATACCAAAAGTTTATAAAGTAAAAATTAAGGTGGAAGAATATGCAGGAATACTGTTGTAAGTGTATGAGAGCCCTAAACGGCTCGGCGACATGCCCAAACTGCGGATACGATAATGCAGGTAAGCCCGAATCGGACGCGCCGTATCATCTTATCAGGGGCACAAAGCTTGCCGACCGTTACCTTGTGGGCAATGTTTTGGGCGAGGGCGGATTCGGAATAACCTATATCGGTCTCGACACCACGCTGCTTAAGCGCGTTGCGATAAAGGAGTTTTATCCCTCGGGAGCTGCTAACCGCACAAATACGGTTTCCGAGGAAATAATAGTTACAAGGGGTAAAGAGGAATTCTTTAAAAAGGGCGTTGACCGCTTTCTCCTTGAAGCTAAAAACGTAGCCGCCTTTTCCGAGGAGGAGGGTACCGTTGACGTTCTTGACTACTTCCAGGAAAACGGAACCGCTTATATCGTAATGGAGTTTTTGGACGGCCAAAATCTTAAGGATTATGTCAATACCCACGGCTGCTTTAAGCTTGAGGAGCTTGTTACAAGGCTGCTGCCCGTTATGAGGTCGCTGAGCTATATGCATAAAAGGGGTATTATCCACAGGGATATCAGCCCCGATAATATAATGTATACCAAGCGCGGCAAGCTTAAGCTGATGGATTTCGGTTCGGCGCGTTATTATACAAACGAAGAGCGCAAGATGTCGGTAATACTAAAGCAGGGCTTTGCGCCCGAGGAGCAGTACCGACAGAACGGCGAGCAGGGTCCTCATACCGATGTTTACGCGCTGTGCGCAACAATATACGCCTGCATTACGGGCAGCGTTCCCCAGAGCAGCCTTGACCGACTGGTTGACGATACGCTCAAAAAACCCTCGGAGCTCGGCATTAAGGTGCTGCCGTACCAGGAAAAGGCGCTTATGCACGGACTTGCGCTCTCAAGAAAAAACCGCACCCCGGACATGGATACGCTTATTTCGGAGCTTACGACTCCCTCTGTTGAGGTTCAGCCCACGGCAGCGGCAGATTATAAGCCGCAAACACCTGCTCAGCCGCAAAAAACATATCAGCAGCCCGCTGCACCTCAGACGGTGCAGAATGCGTGGGCAAATCAGCCGTCTTACGCTCCTCAGTTTACGGGTACTCAAAATACAAACATGCCGCCGCAAAATTCTTATCAGCCTAAGCCTCAAAAGTCAAAAACGCCTGTTATTATCGCGGTAATCATAGCGGCGGTCGTGCTGATAGGCGGCGCAATTGCCCTTATTATAGCGCTGAACAGCGGCGGCGACGGCAAATCGGGCGGCACATCTCCGCAAATGTCGGTTGAATCGTCGGATTTTCAATCTCAGATCGAAAGCTCAATTCCGGACAGCACGCTTCCGCCGATAACCGAAAGCAGGCAGTCCTCAATTCCAAGTACAAACGTTCATAATCTTGTGGATAGTGACGGCAATACGGTTCTTGAGGACGACGCTATCGATACAAGCGACGCCGCCGCGCAGCTTAAGATCTCGGAGTATCTTACAAAAAGCAACAGCGAACAAATCGCCAAAAGCATGGAAACGGACGAGTATTCAATCCAGATCTATTGCGTCGGAAATGTAATGGTCTACGAATATGACTTAAAAAATGATATTGACGAAACTGAAAAAGCGTTGCTGAAGCAAAAAGTCAACATGCTCCCGACAACGCAGGTAACAGCGGTGCAGACTATTAAAAAAGAATCGGGAATCGACAATGTTGTAGTTGCCTATGTGTATATGGACACTTATCAGGACGTAGTTGCCGCGGCATTGTGCAAAGGCTAATTCCTGATATTACGGAGGTACAAAATGAATTGCCCTAATTGTAATAAGCTTTTAAAGCCAACTCAAAAGTTTTGTCCCGCGTGCGGCACCAAAATCGAGCTGCCTCAAATGCAGGAAATTAATACTCAGGCTGCTGACGAAAAGCCCGTTTTGCAGTACGGAAATACCGCCGAGCCGATTACGGAAGAACAGCCCGTGCTCAGCTATGGAAGTACCGGAGAGCCCGTTTCGGTTCCTTCACAGCCATTGCCCGAAGAGCCACAGGCTCCGACTGAATTCGACGACTCGTTTAACCGTCAGCCGCCCTCGACGCCGCAAAAAAAGAAGAATAACATCGTGATAATCATTGTCCTCGCGGGCGCCGCTCTGCTGCTTATCGCGGGCGGAATATTCGGTGCGATTAAGCTGTTCGGCAGCAAGGATAATGATAAAAAAGCGGACAAGCTGTCGTCTTCGGTTTCAGATACGGCCGACACCAAGCCCGGCGAAAAATCCGCGCCAAAAGGCTCTGCCGACCCTGAAGCTGTTGTAAAGCTTTTTGAAAAGGCGCTCAACGACAATGACGAAGCCGCGATGCAAGCGCTGGTTACTCCCGAAAACAGAGAGGTGAAGGCGAAAACCGCGTTTGCCGTTGTGTCGGCGCTGAACAACCTTACCCAGAATTCGCTCACCTATAAATGTGAGCTTGAAGACCTGAGCTACGGCGTCGATAAGGAAACAGCCGACGGAAATATTAAGATTTCGGCTGAGCTGCCTCTTGTGGGAACGCAGAGCGTTTCACCCAAGGCGTCTTTCAAAAAGATAGACGGAAGCTGGTACCTCGACATGATTACTTTGAACTGAAAACAGATGATAATATGAACAAAGGTTGTGAGAGCCTTGATCAAGCGGAAAAACGGAAGAATAATCACAATAACCGCGCTTATTCTTGCTTTTGCGGCGGTAATTACAGCGTGCGGCACCAAACAGAGCGGCAGCTCTGAAGCCACGCTCGATTCAACGCATTCCGAGGATAACGGGCCCCTTCATACGATCTATTTCAAGGACAGCAACAAAAGCGAAAAGGTTGTTGCCAACTTTTCAAACAGCGCAACCGGAAAAAGCGAAAAGGTCGAAGCGGAAAAATGCGGAGAGGACGATGATTCATATACCTTTTCGTGCCGCGGAAATGTTAAGGAGTACAACGTTGCTTATTTTACCTGCGACGGCAAAGATACCAGAAAATTCGCCTTCAATAAATGCGTAAGCGGCTGGTATAAATCTAAAAACGGATATATTCCTTATACTTATGGAAAAGATACTGATTATATACCGAGCTTTAAAGAAGCCAAGTTTGACTTCAACGGTTACGAAAAGGAAGTTTTTTTCTGGGTTCCCGAGGACTATGACGCCGATTCGGGTGAAAAGTATGCAACTATCTATGTGCTGGACGGGGATGATGAGATCAATCACAACAATCCCGAAGCCAGACCTGAGGACTGCATGTATATCCCCGACCAGGTCAGAATTATGACTGAGAATACCGGATACAAGGCTATCGTAGTGTTAGTCAGCACATGCGGCGATATGACTAAGTACAACCGCGACGACGAGCTGGTTCCAGATATAGGAAAGATCGCCGAAGAGGAATACAGCAAGCTCACAAAAAAGAAGGGCGCGGATCTTGCGCGCTTCATGGCTGAAACGCTTGTGCCGTATGTTCAAAAGAACTATAATGTATATACCGATGCGCTTCATACCTCGGTTACGGGCGCTTCACTCGGCGGCCTGGAGACATTCTATATCACTATGGAATACCCCGAGGTGTTCGGAACGGCGGGCTCTCAGTCGCCATCATTTTGGGCATACGGCGACGATACATGGAAAAAATACCTCAGCGAAAAGGACTTCGGTAAAAACGCTCCGTTTATTTATCTTTACACAGGTCCCTCAGGCGGCGATACCGATCCGTACGTAACAGACATGTACAACCGCCTTATAGATATGGGTTATCCAGCCGACAAAGCGGCGCTTCATTACAATGATTTCGGCGGCCATCACGTTAACTACTGGCGCAGCTATTTTTCAGAGTTTTTGTCAGCAATGGTATTTCAGAACGTCGAACCACTGCAAGCAAAACAATAAATTACACAAAACAGCGGCAGGCTCATTGCGAGTCTGCCGCTGTTCAATATTAAGATTAATACTCCTGTAACTTTGCTATTGCCTGAGCCGCGTCGTCAGCTTTGAATACGGCGGTGCCTGCAACGCATACGTCAACGCCTGCCTGTGCAGCCTGAGCTATCGTTGCCTCGCCGATCCCGCCGTCAGCTTCTATGAGCAGGTCTATTCCGCGGCGCTTACATTCCTCTTTTATCGCGCCGACCTTCGGCAGCATATCAGCCATAAACGACTGCCCTCCGAATCCCGGCTCTACGGTCATAACCAGTACAAGCGCGAGCTTGTCCAGATACGGGAAAACAGCCTCGGCGGGCGTGTTTGGTTTTATTACAAGACCTGGCTTTATGCCGCGCGACTTGATTTTATCGATAGTCGCGTCAATGTCGGAGTCGCATTCGACATGGAAGGTGATGATGTCCGCGCCGGCGTCGGCAAAATCGTCGATGTATCTCAGCGGCTCGGAAATCATAAGGTGAACGTCAAAGGGTTTGTCGGAATAGGTGCGTACCCACTTTATCACAGGAGCGCCGAAAGTGATGTTCGGAACAAAGTGACCGTCCATAACGTCAAGGTGCATCCAATCTGCGCCTGCCTTGTCCATGCGTTTTATTTCATCGCCCATGACCGAAAAGTCACAGGATAAAAGAGAAGGAGCGATTTTCATGTTAATGATCCCTTTCTAAAACAGATTACGGCTTTTGTATAGCGGGGGCGATAACTGCCGCCGCAGCCCAGAACAGCGCGTAAATAAATACCTCAAGCGTACCCATAACGCCCGCGCCGGCGTAGAGCACAAGCGGCGACGCGATCAAAAAGCCAAGAATCACGGCGATAAGCTGAATGATGATCGCCATTGAGATGTTTTGCTTGATTTTTACGCAGCCTGATACGGCGCGTGCAAGTCCGGCGGATTTGCCGTGCGTAATAAGATACGCGCGCGAATTGTCCTCAACAACGGTCTGAGCCTCCTTGAGCACATTGCCCAAGCCGGTAGGCAGCACCCTTATACTGCGGTAAAACAGATTGTAGAGCTTAGCAACAAGGTCGTCGTTGATGTTGTAGTCGGTTGTGCGGATTAGGAAGCTTATTCCGTTTGCTTCGGCGCGCTGCATCTCGCTTTTTAGTTCGGGGTCGGGGCGGTAGCGCGTAACAAGCAGGGCTACAAGGCTGCCCGCGCGCGACAGGTAAGTTATTTGTCTGCCGCTTGAGGTGTATTTTTCCTCATAGTCGTCAGATGGGATATCGACCTGATATTTTTCCATTAGATTGCGCGAGCCGACAAGGATCCTCTCGCCGTTTATCCATCCTACAAGTCCAAGCTCGTCCTCATAAAGCACGCTTTCAACCTCGGGCAGAGTTTCGTTCGTTTCGGAAACAACCGAGTCGAACGCGTTTGCGATCGGGTTTTGCGCTTCCTTTAAAATAGCTATTCCGCAAAGCAGAGATTCGTCGACGTTGTAATCGACAAAGGTTTTAATGCCTTCAAGGTCGATTGAGTCGGCAGGAAACAGCTCGCCCGCGTCAATCATTATCGCGGTGCTGTCGCAGAACTGTTTTATTGAGGGGTAGCCCGACATCATAGCGCCGTAGCCGGTAAGTGTCTTGCAGAGCCTTCTTACGGGCATATTGACCGCCAGAAGGGTTGAAACGGGAATTGAAAGGGTGGTCAGCAGCGCCATTGTGTTTACCGCGTCGGTAAAGGACGATTTTACAATTCCGTAGAGCACGGTTATCAGCAGAGTGGCGATTATTGTTATGGGCGCCAGCTTTGAAGCAAGATCCTCGCTGGGGTCGGGCGCGTAAGAGATTTTAAGAAAGTTTGAGGCGAACTTTGTTTTGTGCTGATAAGCGATAAGGCTCTTGTCAGACGGCGTGCCGCTGAGCATTTTGTTAGCCACGCTCTCGTTGTTGTAAATCTTGGCGGCGTATTTTTGCCCCTTTGCCGAAAGGAAACGGAAGTTGTCCTTAACGCGCATCACCATCATCAGCTTGCCCAGGTTGTTCGCGAAAAACGCAAGCAGCACTATCACGCAGTAATAATTGACGTTAAAGCCCGACATGTCGCCCAGGCAGAAGAACGAAACGATAGTCTGTATCACTGCGGCTCCGCCGGCAACCGCCACGGCGGTGTCGGAATTGCCTTTTAGTTTCATAAGCGGAGTGAATCCGTTAAGCATGGCAACGCGGTTGAGCACTACAGCCGATCCGATAAGAAGCAGGTTGAAAACCGCGTATGCCGCGGGGGCAACGGGTATCGCCGAGATGATTGAGTCGGGGAAAATGCGGGTTACAAAGGCGAGGATTACCGCAACCAGCGCCATTGCGCCGGAAATAATGCTGCGGAAAAACAGCTTGCGGATGTTTTCGTTAAGCTCGAATTTTATGCTTTCCTCGTCGTCCTCGCTTGTGTAGTCCTCAACGGGCTTTGTGTTCTTTTTAGGCGTATCTACGTCGTCGGATTCGTCTTTGGAGAAGAATCCCACCACCGCGCTGAGCAGCTTTTCCTGAGTGGTTCGGTTATCCTGCTCCTCCTCTTTGGGTTTTTCCTCCTTCGGTTCGGTGTGGATGACGTGAGCCCTTACCGACGGGCTTTTTGAGCGGATGTATTCCTCGTATTCGCGGGCTACGACTTCCGAGAACCTGCCTGCCTTTACATTGAGGATATTGCCCGGTTCCTCGGGGCGGTAAACGGGCACCTTGGAAATTATCCGCTCGGGCTGAACAGCGGCGGGCGTTTCCGCTTCAGGTTCCGCTTTTTCGGCGGCTTCCGCTTCGGGCTTGTCCTGAGGCGTTCCTTCCTTTTGCTCAGGTTCGGGCTCATCTGTTTTAAGGTCGATGTCTATCCCGTTTATGCTCTCTATTTCGGGAGATTCACGGAACTGCTCAAGTTCATCGAGCACCTCGCCCGAAAATTGAGTCGATTCGTCATATTCGGGAGTCAGGGTGATGATTTTGTTTTTTTCGGCTTCAGCCGCCTGCTTTTCGGCAAGCTCCGCCGCCATGCGCTCGGCTTCTTCCTTTTCTGCCTTCGCGCGCGCCTCAGCTTCGGCTTCCTCGGGGGTTTTCAGTGTTTCGCCGCCTTCTCTGCCGTCCATCATAAGCTCGGTTTTCATTGTGGCGGCGGTTTTTTCGCCGACGATCGTATTCGATACGTCAGGCTGCTTTTGCTTGTCCGCAACCTCAAGCGGATTTTCGTTTTTAAGGCGGGGCTTTTTGTCGGCGTTGCTGAAAATTTCCTCCACCTTTGGCTTTGCGCGGTACTTTTGCGCGGTTTTCTGCATTTTTTCTTCGTCCGCTATCCTGTGCCGCTCGTCAAGTATGCTCTGTATTTCAAGCTCCTTAAGCAGGTCGTTTGCCTTGTCGTTATCCGGCATTTTTACACTTCCTTTCGCTTAGCTTCTGCCTTTCGCTTAGCTTCTGCTTTTAAGCGCGTGGTACATCAAAATTCCCGCCGCGACCGAGGCGTTGAGCGAGTTTATGCTGCCCTTCATGGGAAGGGAAACTATCATATCGCATTTTTCACGCACCAGCCGCGATATGCCTTTGCCTTCGTTGCCGATGACTATAGCGCATGCGCCCGACATGTCGCACTGAGTGTAATCGGTTCCGTTCATATCGGCGCCGTACACCCATACGCCGCGCTCCTTCAATTCATCGATAAGATTTGAAATATTTGTTACCCGGGCAACGCGCATATATTCAACCGCGCCCGCGCTTGCCTTTCCTACAGTGTAGCTGAGTCCTGCGCTGCGCCTTTTCGGAATAATCACCCCGTGAACTCCGGCGCATTCGGCGGTGCGGATTATGGCGCCAAGGTTGTGGGGATCCTCAACCTCATCAAGCACCATGATGAACGGGGGCTCGCCCCTGCTATCGGCATATGAGAAGATGTCGTCTACCGTGACATATTCCTTTGCCGCCGCAAGCGCTATTATTCCCTGATGAGGGGCGCTGCCGCTTAGGAAGTCGAGCTTTACGCGGTCAACCTCTTTTATCGGGATCTGCATTTCGCGGGCTTTGGCGAGGATCCCGACAACGGCGCCGTTCTTTTCGCCGCGCGCCACAAGGATTTTATCAATCGGGCGCTTGCTTCTGACAGCCTCGGATACAGGGTTCCTGCCCGCGATAACGTCGGGCTTGGCTTCGATGTTTTTATCTTTCATTTCAATTCCTCACAAATTGTGATTATTATTTATATACATCATAATTATAACATATTAATATGAAGCGAAATATTCCAAAATAGAATTATAAGCGATTATTTGCTCAATATCAGTGCTATTTCATCGAATCAAGCGCAAAAGCGCCGTAGTCAAAGTGCTTAGGCAGGATTCCGTAAAGCCCTGTTGCGGGGTCGCGGAAAATTTTTATGTGAGGAGCAAACGGCGTAAGGGCGAAGTAAAGCGAGATGAACAAAAACAGCAAAAGCAGCGACGGAGCAAACAGCTTTTGCAGCTCAAGCGGCGAAATATACAAAAGTACAGACAGCGAAATTGCGGAAATCAAGCTGACAGCCGCCGCAAGGTGAGGGTTGAGGGGCGATTGCCTGAGGATTAGATACATAGCGCCGAGCAGGTACAGCGCAATTGTTTTTGACGCGGTGTAGCGGTATATCGCCGTTCTGTAAATCAGCGCCTCAAGTACCGACCACATTAAAAACGGAAGAAGCAAGGTTTTGCAGGCTTCCCAGACGCTTCCGTTAACCGCGCCGAACAGGATTCCTATAAGCTCTTTTCCGCTCAGATAGTATAAATGCCGCATAAACACCGAAGCTGCGGCTGTAAATAATCCGCCGCACACTTCAAGCAGCAGATATTTTTTGTTTGGCATTAAAAAGTACCTCAAATTACAAAATTGTATTATTTTATTTCGGAATTAAAACCGATTTTTATAGAAATATAAAAAATAGATTTACTGAATGTAAAATTCTTTTCTTTCAATATAATGTTGATAACTCTGTTGAAAGTGTTAAAACGATATGGAGCTATAGGCAAATATAGACTGAAATCTGTGCAGAAAACGCGAAATCGCGGTTTTTTGATTCAACTTCCTTATTTTTCTAAAAAGAAAATTCCACATAAAAATCTACAAATCGTAATATCTGCTTGTCAATAGCCTAAATGAATTATTTGATTACATTTTTGTTTTTTACAGCAAATCTCTTACCAGAAATGCGCTTAATATCATCGCGGTCAAATCGGCGGCGATCGCGGCGATAAGTGTGTGGCGAATTTTTTTGATTCCTACGCTGCCGAAATACATTGTTACGGCGAAAAATGTTGTTTCGCTTGAGCCCGCAAGCACCGAGGCTACTCTGCCGGCAAAGCTGTCGGGACCGTAATCCTCAAACACAGAAACAAGCAGAGCCGTAGAGCCGCTTCCCGAAACGGGGCGCAGCATTGCCATCGGCACCACCTCCTTCGGAAACCCGACGGCGTTTGCAGCAGGGGATAGGACAGCGCAGATCACGTCGATGGCTCCGCTTGAACGCAAAAGGCTTACCGCAAAAATCAGCCCTAAAATAGTAGGAGCTATGCCGTAAAGCGTTGAAACGCCCTCTTTTGCGCCCGCGATAAACGCGTCAAATACGGGCACGCGCCGCACAAGACCGAAAAGAACAATAATTGCCGCGAATGCGGGCATGATAAATTCCATATGGTCACCTTGAAATCCTGTTTCCTGTTATTGAGATAATCAGCGCCACTGTCAGCGCGCACGCCGAGCTTATCCACACGGGTACAAGAATCTCAAACGGCGCGGAGCTGCCGTAGGTTGAGCGAAGTACTCCGAGAGTTGTCGGCATAAGCTGCAGCGAAGCGGTGTTCATCACCACAAAAACTACCATCTCGTCACTTGCCATTTCGCTTCTTCCGTTCAGCTTATGAAGCTCCTTCATCGCCTTTAGCCCGAGCGGCGTGGCGGTGTTGCCAAGCCCCAGAAGGTTTGCGCTGATGTTCATTGAAATGGCCTCAAACGCGGTGCTGTTTTTATCGAGCTTCGGAAACAGCGGCCGCAGTAGCGGAGCAAAAAGCCGCGCAGCAAGCGCGTTCAGTCTGCTGCGCTCGGCTATCTTCATCAGTCCCGACCAAAGACAGATTATTCCCGCAAGGGTGAGGAGGAGCTGTATTGCGTCGGCGGCGCTGTCGACAAAGGCGGTCGACAAATTCTGTGTATTTCCGAGAGCAACCGAGCAAATGACGCTGATTAGGATAAGAAAGCTCCAAATATAGTTAAGCAGATGCATCACCTCGTGTTTTTTGCGCAACTTTTCGGAATTTATTGACAAATTAACCATTAAATGGTAAAATAGTGTTAGATTTTGACGAAATGGAGTGTTTCCCATGATTTATACTAATTTCAGAGAAATTGACAAGGCGGGCAGAATCGTTATTTCAAAGGATATCCGCCGTCACCTTAACATTCAGGCAGGCGATATTTTACAGATCAACGCCGACGATGAATGCATTACAATCCGCAAGGCTGAGCCAAAGTGCGTATTTTGCAACAATCCCGAGGATTTGACCGCGTTTAAGGATAAGTATGTCTGTGAAAGCTGCCTTGAAAGCCTTAAAGCCGACTGAACCTATATAAGTATATTGGAGAGTATGTGGAAATATGAAGCTGTATCTGGCTAATATAGCCGAAATAACGCCTGAGCATTGGAAGTTAATCTCATCCGCGCGAGCCGAAAAAGCGCGGCGGTACCGCTTTGCCGACGACCAAAAGCGCTGTGTGGCCGGCGGTCTGCTGATCCGCCGCTTTTTGGGCGACGCCGAGATCTTTACCGATGGCCTCGGGAAGCCGAGGGCGAAAAACGGCGCCTGCTTTAACCTTTCACACAGCGGCGAATGGGTGGCAATGGCGCTTGACAAATCCGAGGTGGGCTGCGATATCGAGCGTTTCACGCAGGCTGACGCCTTAAGGCTCGGCAAGGTCGTGTTTACCGAAGCGGAGCTTGACAGCATCAGGAGCGCCGCTGACCGTCTTGGGGATTTTTACAGGCTTTGGACAAAAAAAGAAGCCCTGCTCAAATGCATGGGCGAGGGCTTTCACCGCGCCGCAAAAACCGTTGAGGTAATAAGCGACAGCTTTTGCGATGGCGGCGATGTTTATAATATGAAAACAAAGACGTTTTCCGATTATACAATTTCAGTCTGCGCTAAAAACAGCAGCGCTGATTTTGAGATCGAATTTGTACAACTTTAAAACGCGCTTCCGACAAATCAGTCGGAGGCGCGTTTTCTGCGTATTTATTGTACGGGTACAACAGCAAAGAACACAAGGTTTTCCGTGCCGTTGTTTTTCAGGCTGTGGGTATGGCCTTTGGGGCAGTAGTGGCACTGACCTGCCTCAATTCCGACAAGCCTGCCGTCGTCCTCGACCGTGCCGCTGCCGCTGAGGATGTATATTATCTCGCTGTCGCCCTCGTGGGTGTGCCTGCCGATTGTTGAGCCGGGTTCAAGCGTGCCGTGGATTATCTTGTTCATGCCGTCAAAGTGGATTTTAGCAATGAATTCGCCCTCGCCTCCCTTAAAGTTCGGGATTGCTTCGGCCGCTTCGTTTTTTAAATCAAAAATCATATCAAACTCTCCGTTATAACTCAATATAATACGGGCAGATATCCTCGTAGCTGCCGTCCTTCATCAAAAAGCCATGCGGAATTGTACCCAGCTGAACAAAGCCCAGCTTTTCGTACAGGTGACGCGCGGCGGTATTTGTTTTGACAACCGCGTTGAATTGAAGAATTCTGAAACCGTGGAGCCTGCCTTGATTAATACAGTCCAGAACAAGCTTTTCTCCGATTTTCATGCCGCGTGCCTCGCCGCTTACCGCGTAGCTTGCGTTGCAGATGTGACCGCACCTTCCAACATTGTTTGGGTGAAGAATGTACAGTCCGAGCAGCCTGCCGCTTTTGGTATCCTCGGCAACTCCGCAGTAGGTCTGGGCGCTGAAAAATTCCGCACCGCTTTCAGCGTCAAGGCATTCTGTCTGCGGAAATGCGATCCCGTCGAGCACGACCTCGTTCCAGATATCATTCATTCGCTCGATGTCGTTTTTTGTGTATTTTCTTATGGTAATATTCATAAATATCATTCCTTCACTGCCATTTTACCACACTATTTTCAATAATACAAAGCTTTTAGGCAAAATCTTTGAAAAAAACGCTTGATATTTTTAAGTTTATCATATATAATACTGTACAGTTGAATACAACCTTATCAAGAGCGACGGAGGGAACAGGCCCTGTGAAGTCCGGCAACCTGCATTGCAAGGTGCTAAATCCTGCGGTATTTACCGAAAGATGAGTTATTTTGAGCGCCTTTCGGTTGAAGGGCGCATTTTTATTTTTGAAAAATAAGGAGTTGTTGGTATGGCAAAGTTTTTCTTTACATCCGAATCAGTGACCGAGGGACATCCCGATAAGGTCTGCGATAAAATTTCAGACGCGGTTCTTGACAGCATTTTAGAGCAGGACAAGACCGCGCATGTCGCCTGCGAAACCACCGTTACAACAGGTATGGTTCATATTATGGGCGAAATCAGCACTACAGCGCAGGTCGATATCAGCGCTATCGCCCGCGGAGTTCTTGACGACATTGGCTACAATGATCCCGACTACGGCTTTGACGCTCAAAGCTGCGCCGTGCTCACATCAATTGACGCCCAGTCAGCCGATATCGCTATGGGCGTTAACGAAAGCCTTGAGCACAAGGACGGCGAGGACGACGTAAACAACCAAATCGGCGCCGGCGACCAGGGCATGATGTTCGGTTATGCCTGCAACGAGACGCCCGAGCTTATGCCGCTGCCTATATCGCTTGCTCACCGCCTCGCAAAGCAGCTCACCAAGGTGAGAAAGGACGGCACGCTGAAGTACCTTCGTCCCGACGGAAAAACCCAGGTCACCGTTGAATATGAGGACGGAAAAGCGGTCAGAGTTGATACCGTTGTTGTTTCCACCCAGCACGATCCCGACGCTTCTCTTGAGCAGATCAGAGAGGACATGATAAAATATGTTATCAAGCCAGTAATTCCTGCGGAGCTGTTTACAGATACAAAGATTTTCGTAAACCCCACCGGACGTTTTGTTATCGGCGGCCCCGTTGGCGACGCCGGACTTACGGGAAGAAAGATCATTGTTGACACCTACGGCGGATTCTCGCGCCACGGCGGCGGAGCTTTCAGCGGCAAGGATCCGACAAAGGTCGACCGCAGCGCAGCTTATTACGCGCGCTATATAGCCAAAAACGTCGTCGCTGCAGGACTTGCGGAAAAGTGCGAGGTTCAGCTTGCCTACGCTATCGGCGTTGCAAAGCCCGTTTCCATCATGGTAGACGCGTTCGGAACATCAAAATATACAAACGAGCAGCTTGCAGGTGCGGTTGAAAAGGTGTTCGACTGCCGCCCCAACTCAATTATCAATCAGCTTGAGCTTCAAAAGCCCCAGTATTATAACGTAGCCGCCTACGGCCACCTCGGCAGAGAAGAGCTCGGCGTTAATTGGGAGCAGACGGATAAAACAGAGGCGTTGCTTGAGGCAATCCGCAACGCGTAATTATTTATAATAAATGTGTCGGCTATTGACAAAACGACAAAACCGCATATAATAGAATAGAAGGTTGTCTTCGGGGCGGAGTGAAATTCTCCACCGGTGGTAAAGTCCACGAACAAGCGTAAGCTTGCCGAGCCTGTGAAATTCAGGCACCGACGGTTACAGTCCGGATGAAAGAAGGCGCGCTTTGGCTTTTGCCCTAATATGCGTTATTGCCCCGTTGTATTCAGGTACAGCGGGGCTTTCTTCGATTCAGCCTTTAAAATATATTAAAGGAGTTGTTTGCATGACAACAAAACAAAACAGCGGCATAAAAATGCTTGCTATTATGGCAATGCTAACCGCGCTGGCTGTCGCGGCGGATTTTTTTCTTCGCATACCCAACATCGGCGGTTTTCTTACCTACGAGCCTAAGGATGTGATCATCACAATCGGAGCTTTTATCTACAATCCGATCGCCGGCTTGGCAATGGCGCTTGTCGTCTGCCTGATTGAAATGGTTACGGTAAGCTCAACGGGATTTATAGGTTTTTTGATGAATTTCCTTGCTTCCGCGATGTTTGTGGGCGTGGCTTCCGTAATTTATTATCGCAAAAAGACCATCCTGCGCGCAGTGCTCGGCTTGGTTGCCGGAAGTGTTTCGATGATTGCGATAATGCTGCTTTGGAACTACATTATGACGCCGATTTACATGGGCGTTCCGCGCCAAATGGTGGTCGATATGATCCCTACGCTTCTGCTGCCCTTTAACGCTATCAAGGCAGGGCTCAACGCGGCGCTGGTAATGCTGATTTACAAGGGTGTTGTTACTGCGCTTCGCAAGTCAAAGCTGATTCCCGCACGCGAGAGCTACAATAGTGAAAATAAGCGCATGAATACGATCATAACGGTAGTTATTTCGCTGTTTGCGGTGGCTACGCTCTTTATCGTGCTCTTGATTTTTGCTAAAGTTATCTGATCGGCTTGACAAAACACGACAGAGTGATATAATAGTCATGAAAAATAACAGAGTAGAAGCTGACGCGTGAAGTGTTTTGCGGACGGGGAGTTGCCGCAAAAACGAAGGGAAAAGCCTGCGATGTCGGTTTCGCATCCCGCTGTAACTTTGAAGAGCTTTTTAAGGCGGGCGTTTGCCCGCCTTTTGTTTTTTCAAAGCCAAGGCACTTTTCGGAGGGGTTAGATGGTACCTGTAAATATGTTGAGAAATTCTCTTAGAGAATTAAAAAGTCTGCAATCGCTGGTAATGATTGCCATGTTGCTCGCGCTGCGCGTAGTTTTGGGCATGTTTGCCAACACTACGCTTCCCATTTTCGGCAACGCCGTTAAAATCAGCGGCTCATTTTTGCCGATTGCAATCGCGGGCGCGATGTTTGGCCCTTTGCCTGCTATGCTGATTGGGGCGCTGGGCGATATCATTTCATTTTTGATAGTGCCCACAGGCGCGTATTTTCCGGGATTTACAATAAGCGGCGCTTTGACAGGATTGATTTACGGCTTCGCGCTTTACAAAAATCAAATCACTATTCCGCGCGTGGTGATCGCGTGGGTAATAAACACGCTTGTTGTCGAAACGTTTTTGGCTGCCTACTGGCTGTTTTTGCTGTACAGCGCAAGCGTGGGAAAGTCGTATAACGCGTGGCTGCTTTCGCGCGTTATCAGTCAGGCTGTTAAATGTGTGCCCGAAATAATGATTATCTTCGGCGCCGGCAAGCTGATTTGCGCCGCCGAAAAGTCGCTTGGAAGAAAATACTAAAATACGAAACAAAAACATACCGCCCGCGTTTTTATGACGGGCGGTATGTTTATTTTGTGTTATCGGTTGATTGTATCAGTTTTCAAAAAATCCGTCAAGATAGCTGCCCTCGAACATCTCAACCTTGCCTGCGTCTACCTTAGCTGCGAGGTCGGGGTCGATGGGGAGCTTTGCAAGAACCTTTGTGTTATACTTAGCCGCAATCTCGTCGATATGGCTGTCACCAAATACGCTGTGGCGCTTGCCGCAGTCGGGGCACTCAAAATAGCTCATGTTTTCAACAAGTCCTAAAACGGGAACCTTCATCATATCAGCCATTTTGACCGCCTTTTCAACGATCATGCCGACCAGCTCCTGGGGAGAGGCGACAACTATAATGCCGTCAAGCGGAATGCTCTGGAAAACGGTCAGCGGAATGTCGCCGGTTCCTGGAGGCATATCTACAAACATGTAGTCGATGTCGTTCCAAAGCACGTCAGACCAGAACTGCTTTACCGTGCCCGTGATCATCGGCGCGCGCCACACGACGGGGTCGGTGTCGTTTTTTAGCAGCAGGTTTACGGACATGATGTCAATGCCTGTTTCGGTGCGCACGGGCAGAATGCCGAGCTCGTTGCCGACCGCCTTTTTGGTAATACCGAACGACTTGGGAATCGACGGGCCCGTTATGTCCGCGTCGAGGATAGCGGTGTGAAAGCCCCTGCGGTTTGATTCTACCGCCAGCATCGAGGTGACAAGGCTTTTGCCTACGCCGCCCTTGCCCGATACAACGCCTATAACGTGGCGCACTGTGCTGAAATCATTTAGCTTTTCGTGTAAATCGTTTTCGCCGCCGCAGTTGCTGCTGCATGAGGCGCAATCGTGATTACATCCCATTTTTGTAACCTCTTTCATAATATATTACTAAGTAGTATATCACGAAAGCTATCTGATATCAAGGGCAAAAATTTCATCTATCGGCACGACGGTCTTGTCGGTAAAAATCACCTCGCGCAAAACGGCGTCAACGCGGCGCACCTCGCCTTCTTTTTTTATGAGCACTCCGCCGCTTTTGCTGCTGTCGGGCACAAAGTAAGTCAGGCGCACGCAAAGGCGTTCGCGTGATGAGAGCAGAATATTAAGATTTTCGTTTATTATCTGAGCGTCCTCGTCGCAGACAGCCGGGCGCGAGCCGGTAAAGCGAGCTTCCTCGCCGATCTGCTCGTCAAACCCCGTAAGCGCCGCAAAGGGCGCAAACTGCGCCGCACGCTCATATAAAGGCATCTTGTGCTTCAGGTTTGACTTAGGAGGAGTTAGATTTATTATATCGTTGTAATTTGACATTTTTTTGAGAGTGGAGAGTCGCGTGACGCGACGGACACGACGCGAATTATACGTTTGTGATACAGATGTCTGATGTTCCCGCGAGAAATGACCCGCCGTTGCAGTAACGTTTATGTTATATCATCGTTTTCCAAAGGCGGCTTTGGATGCAACGTCACGTTGCCGCATGTCCCCCTATTTGGCGGTTCCTTTCTCTTGCGGTGGCGCCCTCGCGGAAGTTCATGCCCCTGAGTACGGCGTTTTTTCCGTAGCGCATTCTCAGGCTTAAAATCGTCTGCTGGATTTGCTTCTCGCGCGTTTCAAATTTGCTTTCGGCGGGCCCGCTTATGTCAAACAGGCTCAGCTGCTCGCTTTTTTGCGAAGCGTCCAGCCCGCCCTCGGGCACTGTGTGATTCGCCACGATATACATCCGCCGCACAAGCAGGTCGGGGTTTACGACGCGGTCGAACAGCCTGAGCACCGCCTCGGTTATTTT
>ONCY01000160.1 GCA_900316435.1 uncultured Eubacteriales bacterium
CAAAACGCCTCAGATCGTCGGCGCAAAGGATATTACGATCAAAGCCGGCGACAGCTTTGACAAGGCTGACGGCGTGACCGCTCTCGACACCTGCTCAAATGACATCACCGAAAAAATGGAGATCATAGGCAACCCCAACACCTATGTCCCCGGCAAATACAAGGTGACATATTCGGTAACCGACGTGCTGAACCGCAGCGTTAAAAAGGAAATCACCGTAACTGTGAAGTGAAAAGTATGACAGAAAAAGAAAAAATGCTGTCCGGCGAACTTTATGACGCATCTGACAGCGAACTTGCAACTTTAAGAAAAACCGCGCATAAGCTCTGCAAGGACTACAACGATTTATATGAGGACGAAACCGAGGCGCGCGAGGAAATTTTGCGGAAGCTGCTCGGCGGAAAGCTTCCCGAGCACCTGTATCTTCAGGGGCCTATCCAATTTGATTACGGAGTTTTCACATCCTTTGGCGAAGGCTGCTACGCTAACTTCAACCTTACTGTGCTCGACTGCTGCCCCGTAAAAATCGGGAACAATGTATTCTTCGGCCCTAACTGCATGGTTGCCACTCCCGTTCACCCGATGAAGGCTGCACAGCGGAACCCTCACCCGAATGAAAACGGCGACATTACCTGCGACGAATATGCCAAACCTGTTACAATAGGCGACAGCTGCTGGATTGCCTCGAATGTTGTAATCTGCGCCGGCGTTACTATCGGCGAGGGCTGCGTTATAGGAGCAGGCAGCGTAGTTACGCGCGATATACCGCCAAACACCTTTGCGGCGGGAAATCCGTGCAGAGCGATAAAACAAATTGATAACAAATAAAGTAAAGGACGTGCACACAGCGCGTCCTTTTTATATTATCAATTCTGTTTTCTTACAATGCCGTATTCATCGTCAAGCTGAAAATAGTGGCAGGTTTTCATGTTTTGAGTGAGGAACTTTTCCATTTCATCCTCGTCGAGATTAATGTCGCAGTAGTCGCCGAATTCGTCATCGGAAACGTAATGCGCGCAGCGTTCACACATATCCATATTGCTCACCAAATCAGGAGTATTTATTATATGAGAACGCCTTGTAATTCTCAAGCTGCTCCCACACCTCGTCAACGGAATTCGCCACGCTGTACAGCTTGTGGACGTTGGGCGACATAAATTTTTGAGCCACCGACTGCTCCATCATATCTATCATCGGGTCGTAAAATCCGAGGGTGTTCAGAATAATTATCGGCTTTGAGTGCCTGCCGAGCTGTTTAAGGGTAATTACCTCAAAAAACTCCTCCAGCGTACCGATTCCGCCCGCGCAGATTACAAAGGCGTCGGCCTTGTCCTCCATAAGCGCCTTACGCTCGCGCATTGTCTTTTTAAGCACCAGGAGCCACCGCGCCCATAACGCCGTATTTGCCGGCGCCGAAAATTACGCCGCAGCTCTTTTGGGCAAGAAAGCTTCCAAGCTGCTCGGCGACCTCAAGATAGGTACGGTCGATATTTTCGCTTGAGGAGCCGAAAACGCAGATTTGTTTCATTTATAAAGACCTCTATTCGTAGTTTCTGACGAGCGAGACCACCTTGCCCAGCAAGATGACCTCGTCGACAATAATCGGCTCAAAGGCGTCGTTTTCAGGCTGCAAACGGAAGTGTCCGTCCTCCTTGTAAAAGCGCTTTACCGTGGCGGAGTCGTCGACAAGCGCGACTACTATCTCGCCGTTTTCGGCAACGGGAGTGCGGTTCACTATGACGATATCGTTGTCAAAAATGCCCGCCTTTATCATGCTCTCGCCCTGAACGCGCAGCGCGAACAGCTCGCGGCCTCTGCCTACCCTGTCCGACACGGGAACATAGCACTCGATATCCTCGATAGCTACTATCGGGTTGCCCGCTGCGACTCTGCCAAGCACAGGCACGCTGATACCCTTTTCCTCGCCGGTGATCTGAATGCAGCGGTTAACGCCGTGCTCACGGGTAATAAAGCCCTTTTCCTCAAGCGCCTTAAGGTGATGGTGCACGGTCGAGGTCGAGCTCAGCCCCACTTCGTCGCATATCTCACGCACCGAGGGCA